>NZ_KI518192.1 GCF_000479045.1 Cetobacterium somerae ATCC BAA-474 | reverse complement strand
ACAAGATTAATTTTATATATTTTTTATAAAAAAAATATATATTGTTCTGCAATTAGTACTTTTTACGAACATTTTTTGTATTTTTTACATTATTTTATACATTATTTAATTTTTTTAAATGATTTATCCAATGAAGTTAAAATTTCATAAGAATCTTTTTTTACTAAAATATCATCTTCGATTCTTACTCCTCCAAAATTTGGAAGATAAATTCCAGGCTCAATTGTTATTACCATTCCCTCTTTTAATATTTTATTCTCTGCCTTAAAAGAAACTCCTGGATATTCGTGAATTTGAAGTCCAATACCATGTCCTAATCCATGACCAAAATATTCACCATACCCTTTTTCTTTAATAAAATCTCTAGCTACTGCATCTAATTCATGAACTGAAATTCCTGCTCTAACCTCTTTTATTGCTTTTTCATTTGCTTGTTTTACAATTTCATATATCTCTAAATGTTTTTCTGAGGGATTATCTCCTACATAAAATGTTCTTGTTATATCTGAAGCATATCCTTTGTAAAAACAACCATAATCTATTGTCAAAAAACCTTCCTCTATTTTTTTATCACTAGCTACTCCATGAGGTAAAGCTGATCTTTCATTAGATGCTACAATAAGATCAAAAGATGGCTTTGAAGCTCCTAATTTTCTCATTTGATATTCTAGCTCTGCTGCAATATCACTCTCTTTTACTCCAATTTTAATTTTAGGAATTGTTAATTCTAAAGCTTTTTCTGCAATTTCCACAGATTTTTTTATTATTTCTATCTCTTTTTCTGACTTGATTTCTCTTATCTTTGTAAAATTATCATCTAAATATACATATTCTAAACTTGTAAAATTGCTTTCAAAAAGTTTAAATTGATCTAGCGTTACATTTTGATTTTCAATCCCTAATTTTTCAACTTTAAGTTCTTTTAATATCTCTCCAACTTTTTTTAATGTAGATATATTTTCACAAATTAATTCATAACCATTTTTTTCTACTTGTTCCTTCCCCTGAGCTACGTATCTAAAATCAGTTATAAAAAATTTCTTATCTCCTGCTACTAATGCTACTCCTGTTGTTCCTGTAAAACCTGTAAAATATCTCACATTAAGCATATTAGTAATTAAAACCGCATCAACATTTTTTTCTTTCATTAACTTTTCTAAATTCATTAAATTACCCCCTTAAAATATTATTTTTCCTCCACCTACTACTAAGTCATCACTATATATTACTAAATGCTGTCCTTTTGCATTTTGTGGATTTTCATTTTCATATTCAAAATATATTTTTTCGTTTTCTTTAATTACTTTACCATAAAAACCTTGGCTTGAAAACCTTGGCTTTGCTAAAACCCTCATTGATTTTAATTCATCAAAAGAAATATGGGTTTTAAAGTTTTCTAATTCTACTCTTTTTTTATATAACTCTGAATAATCACCTAAAATTATTTCATTTGTTTCTGGTAAAATATCGACAATAAAATATATTTTAGAAAATAAGACTCCTAGTCCTCTTCTTTGGCCGATTGTATATAACTGATATCCTTGGTGTTGACCTAAAATCTTTCCAGTTTTATCTAAATAGTTTCCAGGCTTAATCTTGTCACCTAACATTTTTTTTAAAAACTCTAGATATCCCTCTTTTGCAAAACATATACCTTGACTATCTTTCTTATCAAAAACTTTTACTCCATATTCTTTAGCTTTTTCTCTGACAATAGTTTTTTCATATTTAGCTAAAGGAAATATCATTCTTTCTATTATTTCCGGCTCTATTCTATACAACATATAACCTTGATCTTTTCTTACATCCTTTGGTTTTTTAAACAGATTTCTTTTAAATCTATTTTCTTTACTTATCTCACAATAGTGACCCGTTGCTATATAATACGCCTCTTTTAAATTAGCAATCTCTATTAATTTTTTTATTTTTATTATCTCATCACAAACTACGCAAGGTGATGGTGTCATCCCTTTTGAATATTCATCTATAAAATACTTTACAATTTTTTCATTAAACTCATCTACAATATCTAAAACTATATGCTCTATATTCAACTCTTTTCCAAGAGATATTGCATCTTTTAAATCTTGAGACTCTCTTTGCTCATTGCTAACTACTAAAGTAACTCCTATTACTTCAAAACCATTCTCTTTTAACATACATGCTGAAGTTGATGAATCTACTCCACCACTCAGTCCTAAAACTATTCTTTTCTTATTCATATTTTCCTCTATTTTTTTGATATGTGAATTGATCCAATATTATATTTTTTTATTTCGTCTCCTATAAATACTTCTAACATTCCATCTTCTAAAATATCTCCTGCTATTCCACTTTCTTCTTTATCAAATGTAACAATATTTATTCTCTTACCATATAGATAGTTAACTTTATTAATTTTTTCTAATATCTCTTTCCATTTTCCTTTTTTAAACTCTTGAAAATTATTATAAAAATCTTCAACAACAGTAGCTATAACTTTCTCTAAATCATATGTTTTACCTGTTTTTTCTCTCAATGATATTGCAATACTTTTAGCTTCTTCTAAATTTAAATTATTTATATTTAAACCTATTCCAATAATATAGTTATCTCTTATTTTCTCTACTAAAATTCCACTTATTTTTTTTTCATCTAAATATAAATCATTCGTCCATTTAAACTTATAATCTAAATTTTCTATTTTTTTTAATGAATATAAAAGAGAGTATCCTATTAAAATAGATAATTTCATATACTCCTCTTCCGGTATTTCTATATCATGTTTTAACACAAATGAAAACAATGCGGCTCCTTCTGTAGAAACCCACTTATTTCCTCTTCTTCCTCTTCCCAATGTTTGAACTTTTGCTATTGCTAAATCTCCTTCTATTACATCTTCCTTTTCTCTTAAAAACTTATTTGTAGAATCTATCTCATCAAATTTATATATTCTCATACTTTCTCCTTATAAAGAAAAAATTAGGCAGAATTCTGCCTAATTTTTTAGTCGTTATATCCCTCAGGATTTTCTTTATGCCACTTCCAAGCTGTTTCTATTATTGAATCTAACGATGCATACTTAGGTTTCCATTTTAACTCTTTCATTGCTTTCTCTGAGCTAGCAACTAACTTTGCTGGATCTCCTGCTCTTCTTGGAGATACCTCTGCTGGTATTGGATGCTTTGTTACTTTTCTTGCTACATCTATAACTTGCTTAACTGAGAATCCCTCTCCATTACCTAAATTATAAACTGTACTTTCTCCACCATTTTTTAATCTATCTAAAGCTAGTATATGTGCATCTACTAGATCCATTACATGAACATAATCTCTTATACATGTTCCATCTTCTGTTGGATAATCGTCTCCATATATACCTATTTTTTCTCTCTTTCCTAATGCTACTTGTAATATTATTGGAATAAGATGAGTTTCTGGACTATGATCCTCTCCAATTTCTCCTGTTGGATAAGCTCCCGCTACATTAAAATATCTAAGAGCTGTGTATTTTATTCCATATGCGTAATCATACCATTTTAATAATTTTTCAACCATTAATTTACTCTCACCATAAGGATTTGTTGGCAAAGTTTCATCTGTTTCTAAAATTGGTATATTTTTAGGTTCACCATATGTTGCTGCTGTCGATGAAAATACAATATTCTTCACATTGTATTCTTTCATTGTATTTAATAAGTTCATTGACCCAACTACATTATTTTCGAAATATTTAGCCGGATTTGTCATACTTTCTCCTACTAAAGAGTCAGCTGCAAAGTGTATAACTCCCTCTATTTTATTCTCTTTAAAAACTTTTTTTAAAAACTCTACATCTCTTAAGTCTCCTAAAGCTAATTTTATATTCTCTGGAATAGCTTCCACATGCCCTGTTTGCATATTATCTAAAACAATTACCTCTCTTTTTGCTTCTAATAAAGCCTTTACTGCATGACTTCCAATGTATCCAGCTCCACCACAAACTAATATTGCCATCTTTATCCTCCTATGGTTTTTTCTTTATTATATTTGCTTTTTAATGTCCAGTCAATCCTTTTAAAACTCTTTATGCTGTATCTTATTTAATTTATTTAAAAAAGATTACATTTGTAAAAATAGCTAGATTATAAATCTAGCTATTTTTTACTATCTTATTTTATTTAAAATTCCCATTCCATATACAGGTCCTGTATGCGAAGCTATAGTTGCTCCTATCTCCATTCTACCTCTATAATCCAATTTTTTTGTTTTTTCTGCAATGCTTCTCAATTGGTCTGCAGCCTCTAATTCACTACGAGTTCCACCCCAACCAGTATACATTATTATTGAATTTTTTTCATTTTTAATTAGTTTTTCCATATATGATAAAGCTCCTCTTTCTCCAAGAGCCTTCGCTTCAATACATACTTCTCCATTTTCTAATTTTAAAACTGGTTTAATTTTTAAGAATCCACCAATTACTGACGATGCTCTTCCTATTCTTCCACCTTTTTCTAAATATGAAAGTTCTTTTACAACAAAATAAACTTTCATTTTACTTTTTGTTTCGTCAATCCATTCTATTATCTCATCGAATGACTTTCCTTCTTTTACCATTTTTGCTGCTTCTAAAACTATATGTGCTAAAGCAAATGTTACTACTTTAGAATCTACTATAGCAATATCATCCTCTTTATTTAGCATTCCTCTTGCTACTCTAGCAGCTTGTTGAGTTCCGCTTAATTTACTTGAAATATGAATTGAAATTATTTTTTTATAACCTTTTTCAAGTAACTTTTCATAAAGTTCTTTAAATTCAGCTGGTGATGGTTGAGATGTTTTTGGAACTATATTTTCTTTTAATAATTGTTTCCAAAACTCTCCTTTAGAAATATCTACACCATCTCTATAATATGTATCTCCTGCTAACTTTATTTTTAACGGGATTATGTCCACATCTAAGCCTTTTATCATATCTGGTGTTAAATCTGACGTAGAATCTGTTACAATGGCAATTTCAGGCAATTCAGGGTTTCTATTTGTTATATATATATAGTATGGATAATTTTCCTGTCCTATTACTAAATCTGAATACTTAACTGTAGATTTTATTCCTTTAAGAATTTTATTTGCTTCCTCAGTAGAACCTTTTCCAATACATGCAAATATATTTAATGTTTCACTATTTACACATTCTTTATATGTATTTTCTATAATTTCCTCTAATGTAGCTGCTCTTAATTTTATTTTTCCATTAATTAATGCTATATAATCTCCTTGAGATATCAATAAATCATCAACTTTTGTGTCTCTAACTGCTTGTGTTATCTCAATAGAAGTATTAAATGGAAGTTGCTTTAAGATTTCGTCCATTCCAAAATCTTTATTTTTTACAACGTACTCTCCTTCTAACATTGTTTTAGTTTCTAAAACAGTAACCTCTTTAGAAGATCTTTCTGCTGCCATTTTAGCAGATGATATGATATTTTTATTATTTGGTAAAATAACTATCTTATCAGCTTTTATTTTATTAATTCCTTCTTCTATATCAGCAACACTAGGATTTTGTGTTTGCCCTCCTATTAATACAGCTGTAGCTCCATTATCTAAGAATAAATTACCTAATTCCATATTATCAACAATAGCAAAATATGCTATAGGTTTACTATTTTCATTTTGAACTAGAACTTTACCTTTTTTATCAAGTTTATACTGTTCAGCATCTGCTAAAAGCATATTTTTATGTTGAATCTCCATATTGTCGATTTTTATATTTGATAAATTACCTAATTTACCAGCTATCTCTAAAACTGCTCCTGGATTATTTGTATGTATATGAGTCTTTGTTTTCTTTGACGTTTGAGCACATACCATAGAATCTCCAAAATTTACTATTTTAGATTTATAGTCATCTAAATCAAAATCTCCAGACTCAATTACAAATTCTGTACAATATTTAAATTTTATATCTTCAAATACATGATTTCCAGAGTGTTCCATTATATCTTTTCTCTTAGCTTGAGATTGAACTATTCTCTCTAAGTCATGAAGCATTTCTGGATCTGTAATTGACTTTTCAAAACCTTCTAAAATATAGAATATTCCCTGTCCTCCAGCATCTACTACACCAGCCTCTTTTAATTTTGGTAATTGATTTGGTGTCTCTTCTACAGCTTCTTTTGCTGCCTCTTTTAAGTAAACTAAAAATGGAATAAAGTCATCTGATGGACCATTATAGATCTCAGCTTCTTCAGCTACTCTTCTTATAACAGTTAGCATTGTTCCTTCTACAGGTTCACTTACAGCTTTATATGCCTTCTCTTTAGCTAATCTAAAAGCTATCTTTACATCATCTACTGTAACTTCCTCTTTAGTTCTAACTCCTTCTAAAAATCCTTGAATAATTTGAGATAAAATTGTTCCAGAATTTCCTCTTGCTCCTAAAAGAATTGCTTCTGAAACTATATCAGCTAATTCTTCCATATCTGGCTCATGATTTAACTTTATTAATTCATTTTCAACTGCTTGTAATGTCATAGACATGTTTGTTCCTGTATCTCCATCTGGTACTGGATATACATTTAAATCGTTTAAAACATCTGAATATTTTGATAACCATCTACTTGCAGCTATTAATAACTTTGTTAGCCTAGTAGAGTTTAATACCTTTACTTCTATATTCATTATTTTCCTCCATTTTTAGAATGTTGGTGGATTTACCACCCAAAGAGCTCTAGCTCTTTTATCTGAATTATTTTTAAATCTATGTTTTTGACTAGATTTAAAATAGAAACTATCTCCTTCATGTAAACTATGAACTGTTTCTTCTATATATATATCTAAACTTCCTTCAAGAATAAATATAAACTCTTCTCCATGGTGAGTATAGTAACTTCTTCCACTTTCACCACCAGGACCAATCTCATATAAAATTGGCTCCATACTTTTCTCTATATTTGATGATGTTAATAAAGAAATTGTTGTATTTGAATCAACACTTTCTACATATTTTCTTTCTTTTGCTCTAATTAAATCTGAATTTTTCTTTACTTCTTCATCCTCAATCAGATAACTAACTCTTACATCTAATGAATTTGCTATTTTTTTTAAGTTCTCAATTGAAGGAGATGCTTTTCCTTGCTCTATTTGTGATAAAAAACTAGCTGATAAATCAACCATTGTTGCTAACTCTCTTAATGATAATGATTTTTCATTTCTACTTTTTTTTATTCTCTCTCCTATACTCACTTTTTATTCATCCTCCTCTAAGATTTTATATAGTTCAAATAGACTATGGAGAACTGCTTTTTTTCTTATCTTTTCCCTATCCCCTGTGAAATTGAATTTAAAGCTTACTATCTTTTCTTTAACTTTAACTCCAATATAAACTAATCCTACAGGTTTTTCCTGAGTTCCACCACCAGGACCTGCAACTCCTGTTGTAGAAATTCCTACATCGGTTGTTAATCCATTCACCATTTTTTCTGCTACTTCTTTACTAACAGCTCCATATTTTTCTATTAAATTTTTGTCTACTTTTAATCGACTTACCTTTGATTCGTTACTATATGTTATTATTCCCTCTTGAAAATATTCTGATATTCCTGGTATTGTAACAAACGTTGAAGATAACATTCCTCCTGTACAAGATTCTGCTACAGAAAGTGAATAATTTTTCTTTTTTAAAATATTAAAAATTTTATCTTCAATTTTTTCTTTATCTTCGCCTAATATATATTTTCCTATACTATTATATATCTTTTCCTTGATTTTTTCCACTGTGATTTTATGTCTATTTGATGTTTGCATCCTAACTATTATACCATAATCCTTAACTAAAAACTCATACTCTATATTAGGATCTATGAAATACTCTTTAATCTTCTCTTCCAGTATTGATTCTGGAATTCCAGAAACTATTATATCTTTAATATAAATTGGATCTAAATCAACACAAAATTTTTCTGTATAAAATTTTAAAAATTTTGGAAACATATTATATAATTCTCTAGGTACTCCTGGGAATGCTGCAATTCCATCAATGTAAAATGCTGGTGCCATCCCTACATCATTTTTTATTGAAATTGCTCCTTCTGGCTTTTCAACCTCTTTATGATTTTTATCTAAAAACTGGATATTTAATTTTTTAAATTTTTCTTTTAACTCTTCCAATTCTCCATCATCTATTATAAATTTTTTATTTAAAAATTTTCTTATTGCCTCTTTAGTTAAATCATCATCTGTTGCACCTAATCCTCCAGATAATATCACTAAATCACTTGTTTGTTTAGCAAATACTAAAGCCTTTTCTATTTTTTCTAATGAATCTCCTACCGTTAATTTAAAATCAATTTTTATTCCAACTTTATTTAATTCTTCAGCCATAAATACACTATTTGTATCTAAAGTTGCTCCATTTAAAAGTTCTGTTCCAACTAATATTAAAGTACATCTCATTTTATCTACCTCTTAGAAAAATATTGTCCATATACAAACCATTAAAAAATTCCCAATAACTCCAGCTAAAAAGTCATCTAAAACAACTCCAACTCCATTTCCAAAAAATTGCGATTTATAAATAGGACCTATTTTAGTTATATCAAAAAATCTAAAGATTACAAATCCTATTATTATAGCCATAATAGTTTGAAATATACCAACTGGATTTATTAAAAAAAGTGTCGTCAAAAATCCTAATACCTCATCTATTACAACTTTTTGGGGATCTTTCTCTTTAAAAATTTCTCTTTCTGCTATATCGCAAATATAAACAGAAATTGCAAAGAATGTCATTAAAAACATAAAGTAAAACGAGTTATAAATCATATTATTTGGAAATATTTTTTTTAAAAGTACCAATCCTACATATATTGGAATTCCTCCTAGAGTTCCAAAAGTTCCTGGAGCTACTGGCATCTCTCCTAAACCAAATACTGTTGCTAAATTTTTAACTACTTTTCTATTCATTAAAACACTCCTTTTTCATAGTTATAAGGTTTATACATTCCCTTTCCATCTAGAATATCTTTTATCTCCTCAGGTGTTTCAGTTGTAAACTCTAAAACTAGTTCAGAGATTCCAATTTTTTCTAAATATTTTCTATCTTTAAGTATATTTAATGGCTTTTCTAAATAAATCTCACTATTTCCTATACTATTTTTTATTATTGTAAACTTATCTCCTTGCTCATTTTCTATAACCTTTACTTCTTCATCTCCTAAAGATAACTCTGTATACATAGCTCTTGGTCTTCCATATGCTAATATAGCTTTTTTTATTTTTGTTTCTCCCATCTCTTCTAATCTTCTATAACTAATTTCAGGAGAAACTATAATTGTGTCTATTTTCTCTATATTAGAGAAGTGGTCAAAGGCATAACGATTTGATATATTTAAATTCCATCCCAGTGTTATTTGTGTATTTTTATTTTCTAAAGCTTGGTATAAATTACTTGCCATTTTATTTGATAAATCTATTTTTTCTAAATTTTCTTCTCTTGCTACATCATACCCTTTAAAATATATCTTATCTATTCCGTAAGAAATTAAAATATTTTTTTGTTCATCTGTTGAAACTATTGCTGATAATATACTACTTTTTTCACTAACCTCTTTTTTAGATAATTTTACTAACTCATTACAGCTTTCTTTCCTATAACTTAATATTAACTTTTCTAGAAGAAGTTTTACCGCATCTCTTTTTAATTGTTTTAACGTAGAAATTGGTAAAAATATATTCTCATCTATTTCAATATTTTTTATAAATCCAACAAATGTTGTATCACCTATCTCTAATAACTTCTCACTTATAACATCCTGTGATGTACCTTTATTTTTAGCTTTTTCTATTGTCTCTTCGCTTTCTAATGATACTTTTATTAGTTCAAATCTATTATTTAATGTTGAAACTATTACTTTAGCTCTCTCTCCAATTTTACCTTTGAATTCTATATCTATAACATGTTTTTTATCTGTTGTTTTCATTTTTGATTCAATTAAATCACTAATTTCTTTAGAGTAATTTCTATATATATACTTTGTTTCTTTTGGAATATCTCTTAATATTAAAGTTTCTCCAATGTTAGCTTCTCTTTTACTTCTCTCAAATCTAGTATCTATTTTATTTATATAAGTTCCACCAATTTTTTCATAATCTTTGGATAAAAAAGTTATTCCATCTCCTAAGATTATTTTTTCTTTCAATTTTAATTCTTTTCCATTAAATTCTCCTAGATTTTTTCCTAAATGGCTGGCAAAACTTTTATTCATTATATCTTTTCTATCTTTATAAAAATACCCAGTACTATAACCTCTATTAAATATTTGTGAACTTTTTTCTTCAATGTTATTTCCATCAATTAACTCTTTATAATAATTAACTGTTTGAAATACATAATTAGGTTCTTTCATTCTTCCTTCTAACTTAATACTATCTATCCCAATCTCTTTTAATTTTTGAATTTCATCGTATCCATATAACTGATCTTTTGGGCTTAAAGTATACCCTTCATCATTTCCATCAGAAGTATATTTTTTTCTACAAGGTTGTGCACACATTCCTCTATTTCCACTACGTCCACCTATAAAACTGCTCATATAGCAATTCCCTGAATAAGATATGCATAATGCTCCTGAAACAAATATCTCTAACTCAATATCACTTTTTTCTCTTATTTCTTTTATCTCTTCAAAAGTTAACTCTCTAGGTAAAACAACTCTTTCAAAACCAATAGATTTTAAATAATTTGCCTCTATATGATTTGCTACAGTCATTTGTGTACTTCCATGTAGCTCTAACCCAGGAAAATTAATTTTTATAAACTCTGCTAATCCAAAATCTTGAACAATAACTGCATCTAATCCATGTTTATATAGTTCTCTTAAATTTATAGCTATTGCTTCTATCTCAACATCCATCATTATAGTATTCAATGTTAAGAATACTTTTACTCCTCTTGCATGTGCATAATCTAATGCTTCTTTATACTCTTCTAAAGTCAAATTTACAGCGTTCCTTCTTGCACCAAAACCTTTTAATCCCATGTATATCTCGTCTGCACCTGCTTTTATAGCGGCGTGAAATCTTTCAATGCTTCCTGCTGGAGCAACTATTTTCATATTTTTCCTCTTTCTATATCTTTGATTATTTTTTCTATTTTTTGTTTTAACTCCTCTAAACTTCCATTATTTTCAATTAAAATATCTGCTTTTATATTTCTTTCTTCTCTAGACATTTGAGCAGCTATTATTTTATTTATTAGAGCAACGTCAATATTATCCCTATTTTTAATTCTTTCTATTTGGACCTTTAAATCTATATCTACAACTATTACCTTATCACAATATCTCTCTAAATTAACTTCAAACAATAATGGAACATCAAAAATTACAATCTCTTTTTTATCTTTAAATTCTAAATATTTTTTTTTATATATATCTACAACTCTAGGATGAACTATTCCATTTAATATATTTAATTTTTTTGAGTTATTAAAAACCTCTTTTTTTAATAATTCTTTATCTACAGAATTACTTTTTAAATTTATAAACTCTTTTCCGAGTTTTTCTTTTATTTCCTCTTTTACTTGTTCAGTTTCTAAAATGTCTTTAGCTATTAAATCAGCATCAAAAACTTTAATTCCCATAGATAAAAAGATTTTACTAACTGTAGATTTTCCACTTCCTATGCCACCAGTTAATCCTAATATCATTGCCATCTCCTTAAAATAGAATATACTATATTCTAACATATTTTCTGATTTTTTTTATAAAAAAAAGAGTGAAATGTTAATTTCACTCTTGGTTTCATATCTATATTAAGCTGCAGTTACTTCTTTAGCTATTGGTCCCTTGTTTCCTTCTTCTACGATAAATGAAACATTTTGACCCTCTTCTAAAGTTCTAAATCCATCCCCGATAATTCCAGTAAAGTGTACGAAATAATCTTTCCCCTCTTCACATGTTACAAAACCAAATCCTTTTTCTTTGTTAAACCATTTAACAGTTCCCTTTAACATCTTAACCTCCAAATAATATAAAAATATATATAAGTCCCCCTAGGCACTTTATGGATATATTATACATTAAACAATTCTAATTTGCAATACATTTTGTTTGTTTTTTGAAGAAAAAAAAGTTTTTGTATACAATAATTAAAATTTAGGACATTTTTTTTATTTTGTTTATTATTGTAGTATTCAAATAAAAAAAGGAGAACTACAATGTAGTTCTCCTTTCAAACGAATTAGAATTAAACTAATTCGATTATAGCCATCTCAGCAGAATCTCCCTTTCTTACAGAAGTTCTGATGATTCTTGTGTATCCACCGTTTCTCTCAGCGTACTTTGGTGCTAAATCATTAAATAACTTAGCTACAGCCTCTTCGCTTCTTAAGAAAGCGAAAGCTTGTCTTCTGTGCGCAAGAGTTCCTTTTTTACCAAGAGTAACCATTCTCTCAGCAAACTTTCTAAGCTCTTTTGCTCTAGTAACAGTAGTTTCTATTCTATCTGATAAAATTAGAGATATTGTTAAGTTCATTAACATAGCTTTTCTATGGTCAGCTCTTCTCCCTAACTTTCTATATGATTTATTGTGGTTCATTAGTCAGTTAGCCTCCTTATCTAATTATTCTACAGATCCATTTCCATTTAGATCGAACCCAAGTTCTTTCATCTTTTCAAGGATCTCATCTAGTGATTTTCTTCCTAGATTCTTTATTTTTAGAAGTTCGTTCATTGACATTCTTGCCAACTGTCCAACTTCCTCTATTCCAGCTTTCTTTAAACAGTTAAATGATCTAACTGTTAAATCTAGCTCTTCTATTCTTGTATTTAATACATCATCAGCCTTAGCAGTTGATGTAGGAGTTTCCTCCTCTTCCTCAAGATCTACTCTTAAGTGATCCATTCTATTCCCTAAGTCAAGGAACGGATCTAAATGATACTTTAGAAGCTCTATTGCATAAGAAATAGCATCTCTTATCTCAACACTTCCGTCTGTTTCTATGTTTAAAGTTAACTTATCGAAATCAGTCATTCTTCCAACCATTGTATCCTGAACTGAGTAAGATACTTTTCTGATTGGTGTATATATAGCATCAACTGCTATAAAATCTACAGCCCAATCTTTTTTCTCTATCTCTTCAGCAACAACAAATCCTTCACCAGTATCAACTATGAATTCCATATCGATCTCTCTATCTGTAGTTAATGTACAAATAATTTGATCTGGATTTACAATCTCTAATCCGATATCTGGTATTATATCAGCAGCTGTAACAGTCTTAGGTCCCTTTGCAGAAAGAGTCATTTTTCTTTCTCCAGCAGTTTCTGCCTTTATTACTACCTCTTTTACATTTAGCATTATTTCAGTTACAGCCTCTTTAACACCTTCCATAACTGAAAACTCGCTTAGTACTCCGTCGATTCTAACACCTTTAACGGCAGCACCAGGTATAGATGATAGTAAAACTCTTCTCAAAGCATTACCAATTGTATGTCCATATCCTCTATATAAAGGTTCTATAACATATTGACCAGAAAAGTCACTTGTTTTTAATTCGGTAATGTTAATACCCTTAGCATGTTTTTCTATTTTTAACATTTAATCAACTCCTGTCAAAGGATTTATTATCTTGAATAGAACTCAACTATTAAAGCTTCGTTTAAATCGAAATCTAAATCGTCTTTAGTTGGGTTCTGAAGAACTTTTCCTGCGAAGTTAGCTTTATCTAACTCTAACCATGCTGGAACTGTTTTCTCTTCTACTGCAGATTTGATTAACTCGATATTTTTTGAGTTCTCAATTACAGATACTACATCCCCTGCTTTTACTCTATAAGATGCGATGTTAACTCTTCTTCCGTTAACAGCAACGTGTCCGTGAGACACTATTTGTCTAGCTTGTCTTCTAGTTTTAGCGAATCCTAGTCTGTAAACTACGTTCTCTAATCTTCTCTCTAAATATTGGATTAAAGTTAAACCAGTAACTCCATCCTTTCTTGAAGCCTCATCATATAATTTTCTGAATTGCTTCTCCATTACATTGTATATAAATTTAGCTTTTTGCTTTTCGTTTAACTGAATTGCATACTCTGTAGGCTTTCTATTTGCATTTGGTCTTGGCCCTCTATTAGAAGATTTGTTAACTCCTAAAACAACTGGGTCGATTCCAAGAGCTCTACATTTCTTTAAAACAGGTTGTCTATTTCTTGCCATCTCTTTATTGTTCCTCCTTACACTTAATAAATTTCTACGATAATGAGCTTAGAAAAGTGTATTACACTCTTCTTCTTTTTGGTGGTCTACATCCGTTGTGTGGAACTGGAGTTACGTCAGTTATCTTTGTAACCTCTAATCCTGCTGCCTGTAGAGATCTTATACATGCTTCTCTACCTGATCCAGGTCCTTTCACTTTTACTTCAACCTTCTTCATTCCGTTTTCCATTGCAATATGAGCTGCTTGCTCTGCTGCGATTTGAGCTGCGAATGGAGTTCCTTTTTTAGTTCCCTTAAAACCAGAAGTTCCTCCTGATTTCCAGCTTACTACTTTACCTTCCACATCAGTAATTGCTACTATTGTGTTGTTGAAAGTTGAGTGTATATGAGCTACTCCGTTAGGAATATTTTTCAATTTCTTCTTGATTTTAGCTACTTTCTTCTTAGCCAATTTAGCTACCTCCTTACGATAAAATTCCGTTCTTATATACTACAATTAGCTTTAAACTATCTCTTTATAGGCTTTTTAGGTCCTTTTCTAGTTCTTGCATTTGTTTTTGACTTTTGTCCTCTTACTGGTAAGTTCATCTTGTGTCTTGAACCTCTGTAACATCTGATGTCCATAAGTCTCTTTATTGCAAGTCTGATCTCTTTTCTAAGATCTCCCTCTACCTTGATAGTTTCAACAATGGCTCTGATTTTGTTTAACTCTTCTTCAGTTAAATCCTTTACTCTAGTGTCAAAGTTTACTCCTGCTTCTGTTAATACTTTTTGTGAAGTTGGTTTTCCAATTCCGTAAACGTAAGTTAGAGCAATCTCTATTCTTTTGTTTCTAGGAATATCTACTCCTGCGATTCTAGCCAAAATTTTTCCTCCTCTTCCGAAAATTTTATATATCCGTCAGTATATTAACTGACTAAGACTTTCTTCGGTATGCCTCTTTCGAGTACTAGCTCTACAGCCTAACATACCTTTACAGTACTTCCCATGTCAGTACTAGTTTGCAAAACTTTTCAAGTTATCCTTGTACTTGTTTGTGCTTAGGGTTTTCACAGATTACTCTGATTTTCCCGTGTCTCTTGATAACTTTACATTTGTCACAAATAGGCTTAATTGATACTCTTACTTTCACTTAATTACCTCCTCTCGTGATCATAACTTTACTTTTTTCTGTATACTATTCTTCCCCTAGATAAATCATATGGAGAAATTTGTACCGTTACTTTGTCTCCAGGTAAAATTTTAATGTAATTCATTCTCATTTTACCAGAGATGTGCCCTAAAATTGTGTGTCCATTTTCTAATTCAACCTTAAACATCGCATTTGGAAGGGCCTCTAATATAGTTCCTTCTAATTCGATAACATCCTTTTTCGACATACTACCTCCTATCGAACAGAAATTCATATTATTTTAACATTTATTTTACAAAAAGTCTAGCTAATTTTTAACATTTTTATTGTTATTTTTATTAGTCTAACTCAGTTAAAACAACAGGTTTTCCATCTATTATGGCAACAGTGTGCTCGAAATGTGCTGAACGCTTCCCATCTCTTGTTACTACTGTCCATCCATCATTAGTTATATTCACTTTGTAAGTTCCAATGTTAACCATTGGTTCTATAGCTAAAACCATACCTTCCTCGATTTTTAACCCTCTACCTTTTCTACCAAAGTTTGGGATACAAGGATCTTCATGCATAGCTTTTCCTACTCCGTGCCCAGCAAAATCTTTAACTACAGTAAATCCATTTGATTCTACATATTTTTGGATTGCATTTCCTATATCACCAAGTCTATTTCCTGCAACTGCTTCTTCAATTCCAATTCTTCTCGCTTCTCTAGTAACATCAATTAATTTTTGTGATTCTTCATCAATTTCACCTACTGCATATGTTATTGCTGAATCTCCATAAAATCCATCTATTCTTGCTACTACATCAACACTTACAATATCTCCATTTTGAAGAATTTTGTCATTTTTTGGAACCCCATGAACTACCTCTTCATTTACAGAGATACAAGAACCTGCTGGATAAGGATTTATTGGTCCTCCAACACCTATTGTAGCTGGTTCTGCACCATTATCAATTAAATAATCTTCAATAATTTT
This sequence comes from Cetobacterium somerae ATCC BAA-474, assembly GCF_000479045.1. NCBI lineage: Bacteria > Fusobacteriati > Fusobacteriota > Fusobacteriia > Fusobacteriales > Fusobacteriaceae > Cetobacterium > Cetobacterium somerae. The sequence continues at coordinate 11,896 of NZ_KI518192.1, read as the reverse complement.
ATTTAATTCATATGTAGAAATTCCAGGTTTTATATATTTTGGTAGATATTCTGTATATAATCTTGCAATTAATTGACATGGTTTTTTTATTTTTTCTATTTCTTCTCTAGTTTTTATTATAACCATAATTTTCCTTTCTGGGTTTCTAAAGTTATCCTAAAATATTAAAGATTTCCTTTGCAATTTCATTTATCTCTTTAGTTCCGTCTAACTCTACCATTACTCCTCTTTCAGAGTAAAAATTAAATAGAGGTGCTGTTTGCTCATGATATGCAGATAATCTTTTTTCAACAGTGTCCTTATTATCATCTTTTCTTATAATTAAGTCTGATCCACAGTAGTCACATTTCCCCTCTACTTTTGGTGGATTATTTTCAATATGGAAAGATGCTCCACAGTTTGGACAAACTCTTCTTCCAACTACTCTTCCAACTATTAATGAATCAGGAACATTTAAAGAGATAACTTTATCTAAATTCATATTTAATTCTTTTAATAGTACCTCTAATGCTTCTGCTTGCGCTAATGTTCTTGGAAATCCATCTAAAATAAATCCTTTTTTACAGTCTTCCTGTGATAATCTATCTTTTATTATTCCTATTATAGTTGAATCTGGAACTAATTTTCCTTCATCCATAAATTTCTTAGCTTCCATTCCCATTTCAGTTCCTTCTGATATAGCAGCTCTTAGCATATCACCAGTTGAAATTTGTGGAATTCCATATTTATCAATTATGAATTTCGCTTGTGTTCCTTTTCCAGCACCTGGTGCTCCGAATAACATTATATTCATTACATTCATCTCCTTTATTAAAAATAAAAAGGGCACGACATATGCCGTGCCAAGATTTTATAAAAATCCCTTATACTCTTTCATGATAAGGTGAGCATCTATCTGTTGTACAGTATCTAGTGCTACCCCTACTACTATTATTATTCCTGTTCCACCAAAGAATATTGGTAGTCCAAAAGCTTTAAATAGTACCATAGGTGCAATTGCGATTAAAGCTAAAAATATAGCTCCACCCCAAGTTATTCTAGTTACAACTCCTTCAAGATAATCAGCCGTATCTGCTCCAGGTCTAATACTTGGAATCGTACCTCCACCTTGTTTTAAGTTTTCTGCAACCTTTTCAGGATCGAAAACTATTGAAGTATAGAAGAACGAGAAGAATATAATTACAGCAGCATATAGTATTAAATATACAGGATGCTGGTCACCAAATATTCTAGCAAGTATTACCTTTCCAGAAAACTCTCCGGGAAGCATGTTTACTACTAAAGAAGGTATCATCATCACCACTGAAGCGAAAATTACAGGCATTACTCCTGAACTATTTAACTTCAATGGAATATATGAATTCTGACCCATTCCATTATTTCCAGCAAATCCTCTTCCTACATAGTGAACTGGTATTTTTCTTTGCCCTAATTGGAATACAACAATTCCCGCAATTGTTATAATTGCAGCAATCCCCACTAATAACAAAACAGGAATAAGAAACTTACTCCCTCTCATATCTTGTATAGTTTGAATAACAGCTCCTGGAGCTCCTGAAATAACATTTAAAAAGATTAGTAGCGAAACTCCATTACCTATACCTTTGATAGATATTTGTTCCCCTACCCACATTAAAAATATTGTTCCTGCCGTTAAAGTTGTTATTGTTGTTAAGAAAAATGTAAACCCTGGTGTTGTTACTAATCCTACCGATTGTAACCAAGTGCATACCCCAATTCCTTGGACTATAGCTATTACAATTGTTAGGTATCTAGTCCATTGAGTAATCTTATTTCTTCCTGATTCTCCCTCTTTTTGAATTTCTTCAATTTTAGGGATAATTACAGCAAGTAAACTAAATACGATTGATGAATTGATATATGGTACAATTCCCAATGCAAATATAGATACTCTTTGGAAAGCCCCACCTGAGAACATATTAATATATCCTAGTAAATCACTTTGCGCAGTCATTTGAGCCAAACGATCAATGTCCACACCAGGAGCAGGGATATATGTCCCTACCCTAGCTACTAGGAACATTAATAAGGTGAAGATGATTCTCTCTCTCAGTTCCGGAATTTTAAATATACCTCTAAGCTTCGTTTCAAACTTTTCAATTAAACCCAAAATTCTTCACCTCACATTGAAATAACTAGTCTTTTAATTACTTGTTATTTTTTGCTACATCAGCAAAAGTTTTAACTTCAAGAATCTCTACAGATCCACCTTTTGCTTCGATAGCTGCTTTCGCAGAAGCAGAAACTTTGTGAGCTTTTACAGATACTTTCTTCTCTAGCTCTCCGTTTCCTAAAACTTTGATTCCAGCAAGAGTTTTCTTGATAACACCAGCAGCTACTAATAACTCTGGAGTTACTTCTGTTCCCTCTTCGAATCTATTTAAATCACATAAGTTTATTATTGCATAATCTTTTCTGAATATTGCGTTAGAGAATCCTCTCTTTGGAGTTCTTCTGTATAAAGGCATTTGTCCACCCTCGAAGTAAGGTTTTACCCCTCCTCCAGCTCTAGAGTTTTGTCCATTGCTTCCTTTTCCAGCAGTCTTTCCTAATCCAGAAGACTCTCCTCTTCCGATTCTTTTTCTAGCTTTTCTTGGTACAGAAGGCTTTAATTCATTTAATTTCATTGATTATTGCACCTCCTCTACTTTTATTAGGTAAGATATTTGAGCAATTTTCCCCATTAATTCTGGAGTTACATTGTGCTCTCTAACATCATTCATCTTCTTAAGCCCTAGCGACTTTGCAGTTGCTATATGGTTAGGCTTTCTTCCGATTATGCTTTTTACAAGCTCTATTCTAAGCTTTGCCATCTTTTTTTACCTCCTAGCTTAAGATTTCCTTTACTTCTTTTCCTCTTAAAGCTGCAACTTCTTCAGCAGTTCTTAATGCTGCTAATCCTTCAATTGTAGCTCTTGCAACGTTGAACTTATTTCTTGATCCTTTAATTTTTGTAAGGATGTTGTGTACTCCTGCTAACTCAAGAATCTCTCTACAAGATGATCCTGCGATAACTCCAGTACCTTCATAAGCTGGTGCCATCCATATAGATGTTGCTCCCCATTTACCAACGATTTCGTGAGGAATAGTAGTTCCTTTTAATGAAACCTTTACCATGTTTTTCTTAGCAGAAGCGATTGCTTTTCTGATTGCATCAGGTACACCATTCGCTTTTCCTAGTCCTATTCCTACGTTTCCTTCAGCGTCTCCTACAGCAGCTAAAACAGAGAAAGATATAGTTCTTCCTCCTTTAGTTGTCTTAGAAACTCTAGAAATCTTCAATAATTTCTCTTGAAATTGTTTTTCTTCTTTAACTAACTTAGACAAGTGAAGTCCTCCTCTCTACAAGAATTAGAATTTAAGTCCTGCTTCTCTTGCAGCCTCTGCAAGGGCAGCTACTCTTCCTGTGTATTTATATCCAGATCTGTCAAATACTATAACAGATATTTCTTTTGCTACAGCTCTTTCAGCGATTGCTTTTCCAACAAGCTTAGCAGACTCGATGTTTCCACCGTGCTTTACATTTCCTTTGATCTCTTTATCGATAGTAGATGCAGAAACTAAAGTTACTCCATTTACGTCATCAACTAATTGAGCAAAAATGTTGTTGTTTGATCTATATATAGAAAGTCTTGGTCTCTCAGCTGTACCAGAAATCTTGCTTCTGATAGATAAGTGCTTTCTTCTTCTAATAGCGTCTCTATTAACTCTCTTAAACAACTTTTTAACCTCCTTATTCTCAGCACACTAACCTTTTTTAGTTAGTATTATGATTTCTTACCTTCTTTTCTTCTGATTACTTCGTCAGAATACTTAACTCCTTTTCCTTTGTAAGGCTCTGGAGCTCTCTTAGATCTGATGTCAGCAGCAACTTGTCCTACTACATCTTTCTCTATTCCTTCAATGTGGATAGTTGTATTTTTCTCAACTGTCATTTTGATTCCTTCAACAGCATTGATTACAACTGGGTGAGAATAACCTAAAGCCATCTCTAATCCAGCATTTTTCTCAGTAGCTCTGTATCCAACTCCAACAAGTGTAAGAGTTTTCTTGAAACCTTCAGATACTCCAACAACCATGTTGTTTAAAAGTGCTCTTGTAGTTCCGTGTATAGCTCTTACAGCTGGTAGATCGTTTGGTCTTGCAACTGTGATCTCATTGTTTTCTACATTTATTGTTAACTCTTCGTTAAATTTTTTAGTTAAAGTACCTTTAGGTCCTTTTACAGTAACTACGTTTCCTGCAGCTAATGTAACTTCTACCCCAGCAGGTACCACTATGATCTTTTTACCTACTCTTGACATATGGCTACCTCCTAGTTATTACCAAACGAATGCAAGAATTTCTCCACCCATGTTCTCTCTTCTAGCAGTTCTATCTGTTACGATTCCTTTAGAAGTTGAAACAATAGCGATTCCTAAACCTGATAATACTCTTGGCATATCCTCTACAGAAGAATAAACTCTTCTTCCTGGCTTAGATATTCTCTTGATTCCTTTGATTACTCTTTCTTTTCCGTCATACTTTAAGTATACTCTTATATTCTTTTTATTTCCATCTGTTACAATTTTGTAGTTAGAAATATATCCCTCTTCTTTTAAAATCTCAGCGATTCTCTCTTTTACGTTAGAGTGAGGAACATCTGTTTTCTCATGCATTACAGCATTTGCATTTCTAACTCTTGTTAACATATCTGCAATTGGATCTGTTAAAAACATCTATTAAATCCTCCTTTCATCAATTACCAAGATGACTTCTTCACACCTGGAATAAGTCCAGCACCTGCTAATTGTCTGAACTTAACTCTCGAAATTCCGAATTCTCTCATGAATCCTCTTGGTCTTCCATCTAATTGACATCTATTTTTCTTTCTAACTTCTGAAGAGTTCTTAGGTAATTTGTTTAGCTCAAACATAGCTTCCATATCTCCCTCGTTGATTCTCTTCTTCAGCTCAGCTCTTTTTTCAGCATATTTGTCGCATAAAGTTGTTCTTTTAACTTCTCTAGCGATCATTGACTTTTTAGCCATTTATTATTAACCTCCTCACTATTTACTTTTTAAAAGGCATTCCGAATGCCTTAAGTAAAGCTCTTCCTTCTTCATCTGTTTTAGCTGAAGATACTATAGTGATAGACATTCCTAAAAGCTTGTCAACTTTATCAAATTCGATCTCAGGGAAAACTAATTGATCTCTTAATCCTAAAGAGTAGTTTCCTCTTCCGTCGAATGAATCCGCTGGAACTCCTTCGAAGTCTCTTACTCTTGGAAGAACTACATTTACTAATCTATCTAGAAAATCGTACATTCTCTCTTTTCTTAAAGTAACTTTTGCACCGATTGGCATTCCTTCTCTTAACTTAAATCCAGCTTCTGATTTTTTTGCTTTTCTTACAACTGGCTTTTGTCCTGTGATTATTGCTAAATCAGCCATTGCAGCATCGATTAACTTAGAGTTTTGAGTTGCCTCTCCTACTCCCATGTTAACAACGATTCTGTCTAATTTTGGACATTCCATAACGTTAGATAATCCTAACTCTTTTATTAAGTTAGCAACTATTGTTTCGTTATATAACTTATGATATCTAGAAACGTATTTAGACACTTACGTTCTCCTCCTCTCTTATAAAGTTTCTCCAGATACTTTAGAGTATCTTACTTTTTTACCGTCCACAAACTTGTATCCAACTCTAGTTGGTTTACCAGCTTTCTCATCAAATAACATTACTTTTGAAGAGAACATTGGAGCTGGTTTAGTTACAACTCCACCTTGTGGGTTTATTTGTGAAGGTTTCATATGTTTTGTGATCATATTGATGTTCTCAACAACGATCTTTCCTTTTTTAGGGAATACTTTTAAAACCTTACCTGTTTTTCCTTTATCTTTTCCAGATATTACGTAAACTGTATCTCCAGTTTTTACATGTAATGACTCTGGTACAAATTTAATCTTAGGTTTAGCCACGACAATTAGCCTCCTCTCTCAATTATATTACTTCTGGAGCTAGTGAAACTATCTTCATGAAGTCTTTAGCTCTTAATTCTCTTGCAACTGGTCCGAATATTCTTGTTGCTTTTGGTTCATTATTGTTATTTAAGATAACAGCTGCGTTATCATCAAATTTAATATATGATCCATCTTCTCTTCTTAATTCTTTTCTTGTTCTAACAATAACTGCTTTTACTACGTCTCCTTTTTTAACGTTTCCACCAGGTATTGCTTCCTTAACTGATGCCACAACAATGTCACCGATTCTTCCGAATCTTCTTCTAGATCCTCCAAGAACTCTTATAACCATAAGTTTTTTAGCTCCCGAGTTATCAGCAACATTAAGGATAGTTTGTTGTTGTACCATTAAATTATCCTCCTCTCAACAATAATTTGGATTATTATCTAGCTTTCTCTATAATATCAACTAGTCTCCATCTCTTATCTCTAGATAATGGTCTAGTTTCCATGATTCTTACTTTATCTCCAGTTTGAGCTACGTTGTTCTCGTCATGTGCTTTGAACTTCATAGTCTTCTTAACTCTCTTTTTGTAGATTGGGTGTAATGTCATTGTTTCGATAGCAACAACTATCGTCTTGTCCATCTTATCAGAAACAACGATTCCTTCTCTTACTTTTCTCTCGTTTCTCAAGATTTTGACCTCCTCTTCTTAAGAATCTATATCCTAACTTTAAGATTTAATTATCTTTCGTTTAATATAGTGTTTATTCTTGCGATCTCTCTTCTTACTTCTCTAATCTTAGCAGTGTTAGTTACTTGTCCTAATGAAAGTTGAAACTTTAGGTTGAAAAGTTCTTCCTTAAGCTCTTTACACTTTACTACTAAGTCTTCAGTAGATATTTCTCTTATTTCCTTAGCTCTCATTAGTTCTCACCACCATTCTCTCTTTTTACAATCTTACATCTGATAGGAAGTTTCATAGAAGCTTTTCTTAAAGCTGCTATTGCTTTCTCTTCAGTAACACCAGATACCTCGAACATTATTCTTCCAGGTTTAACTACTGCTACCCAACCTTCTACGTTTCCTTTACCTTTACCCATTCTTACTCCAGCTGGTCTAGCAGTAATTGGCTTATCAGGGAATATTCTAATAAAAGTCTTACCTTCTCTTTTGAATGTTCTGTTGATTCCAACTCTACAAGATTCAATCTGTCTGTTTGTTATCCATGCTGGCTCAAGGGCTTGTAATCCGTAATCTCCGAAAGCAACAGTGTTACCTCTTTGAGCTGTACCCTTCATTCTTCCTCTAAACATTTTTCTATGTTTCGTTCTTTTAGGCATTAACATGATTACGCTTCCCCTCCTTCCTTCTTAGTTGGAAGTACTTCACCGTGGAAGATCCAAACCTTGATTCCAAGAGCTCCATATGTTGTATGAGATGTAGCTGTTGCATAGTCGATATCTGCTCTTAATGTATGTAGAGGTACTTTTCCTTCTACTACCCACTCAGATCTTGCGATCTCAGCACCATTTAATCTTCCAGAAACCATAACTTTGATTCCTTTTGCTCCTGCTTTCATTGCTCTCATAACAGCTTGACTTACTGCTCTTTTGTAAGCTACTCTTTTCTCGATAGATGTAGCTATATTTTCTGCAACTAAAGTTGCATCTTTATTAAATTCTTTAACCTCTTGAACTTTAACTGTAACTTTTCTTCCAGTCATTGCTTCAAGTTTAGCTCTTAATGATTCTATTTCAGAACCTTTTCTTCCGATGATTATTCCAGCTTTAGCTGTGTGTATTAAAACTACAACGTGTGACGGAGAAGTTCTCTCGATTTTTACCTTCGAAATTCCCGCGTGGAAGTAGTTCTTTTTGATCATTTCTCTGATCTTTGTATCTTCATGGAAGAACTTTGCGTATTCTTTTTTATCTGCATACCAGATAGAATCCCAAGTTCTTGTTATTCCAAGTCTCAGTCCTCTAGGGTCTACTTTTTGTCCCACAGTCTTACCTCCTTACTACTTTTCAGACACTGCCACAACAATGTGTGCTGTTGGTTTTCTTATTATATCTGCTCTTCCCATCGCTCTTGGCATTATTCTCTTAAGCGCTGGTCCGTCGTTTATCATTATAGTTGATACTACTAACTTCTCCTCATCCATGTTGAAGTTGTTAGTTGCATTAGCAATTGCTGATGCTAGTGTTTTCTTTATAAATCTAGCTGCTTTTTTGTTAGTAAATTCTAACGTATCTAAAGCTTCTAATGCTGATTTTCCTCTCACTAAGTCTGCTACAAGTCTAGCTTTTCTTGGAGATAATCTTACGAATCTAGTTATTGCTCTAGCTTCCACTAGTCCAACCTCCTTTTCCTACTATCAATTTATTAATTTAAAATCGATTATTTTTTCTTTTTCTTTTTGTCTACACCGTGACCATAGTATGTTCTAGTTGGTGCGAACTCACCTAGTTTATGTCCAACCATTTGCTCAGTTACATGAACTGGTATGTGCTTTTTACCATTGTAAACACCAAATGTTAATCCTATAAAGTTAGGGAATATTGTTGATCTTCTAGACCAAGTCTTTATTACCGCTTTTATATTCTCAGTAGCTACTGCTTCCTCAACTTTTTTCATTAAGTGGTGGTCACAAAAAGGTCCTTTTTTTAATGATCTAGCCATTACCTATTAGCCTCCTCTCGAAAATTACTTTTCGTTTCTTCTTCTTACGATAAACTTGTCTGAAGTTTTTCTTCCTCTTGTCTTAACACCATGAGCTGGTTTACCCCAAGGAGTCATAGGAGATTTTCTTCCAACAGGAGCTTTACCTTCTCCTCCACCGTGTGGGTGATCACAAGGGTTCATTACAGATCCTCTTACGTGAGGTCTTCTTCCTTTGTGTCTGTTTCTTCCAGCTTTACCTAGTGATACTAGGCTGTGCTCAGAGTTTCCTACTTCACCGATAGTTGCCATACATTCTCCGTGAATTAATCTTAATTCACCTGATGGTAACTGAACGTGACAGTAAGTTCCTTCTTTTGCAACTAGTCTTGCTGCAGTTCCTGCAGATCTAACTAATTGTCCACCCTTTCCTCTTTGTAACTCAACGTTGTGTATCTGTGATCCAACAGGCATCTCTTTTAATTTAAGAGCATTTCCTGGCTTTATTTCAGCATTTGAACCAGCCATTACGATATCACCTTTCTTAAGTCCCTTTGGAGCAAGAATATATCTCTTCTCTCCGTCTGCGTACGATAGTAATGCAATGTTTGCAGTTCTATTTGGATCGTACTCTAGTGATACTACCTTTGCAGGTACATCTAATTTATTTCTTTTAAAGTCGATGATTCTGTAAAGTCTTTTGTGTCCCTTGTCTCTATTTCTACAAGTTCTGTGTCCATAGTTATCTCTACCATAAGCAGATTTTAATGGAGTAGTTAAAGACTTTTCAGGTCTAACTTTATCTAAATCTTCGTTAACTAATCTAGACATATGTCTAGTACCATTAGTTATAGCATTTAACTTTCTAATTGCCATTTTGTTAACCTCCAAAATTTCCTGACCTATAATTATCTTTAGCTTTATCCTTTTATATATAAAGAACTAAACCTCTAATTATCTTTCAATTATACTTCTGCGAAGTAAGTTATTGTGTTTCCAGCAGCTAATTTAACAATAGCTTTTTTCTTAGCTTGAGTCTTGTAAAGTTTCATTCCATGTCTCTTAGTAACTGGCTTTACGTTGATTGTAGCTACAGATTCAACTTTTACGTTAAATATAGTTTCGATAGCTTTTCTAATCTCAACTTTATTTGCTTTAGGACTTACCTCAAATGTGTACTTGTTGTAATCTCTTCTTAAAATTTCAGTTTTTTCAGTGATTACAGGCTTCTTTACGATATCGTAAGCAGTCATTATGCAAGCACCTCCTCGATTGTCGTTAACGCTTCCTTAGTTACGATAACTTTCTCTTGCTTTAATAACCAGTAAACTCCAATCTCATTTGGTTGAAGAACTACTGCGTTCTCTAAGTTTCTAGCTGATAAGTATAAGTTGTAATCAGCTTCTGTAGCAAGGTCATTTACAACAAATAATTGCTTTGTGTTTGCTGTTAAAGCATTCGTTAAAGCGATTATTGTTTTTGTTTTTGGAGCTTCGATAGTTCCATCAAGAACTAAGATTTCTCCAGCAGCAACTTTCGCAGAAAGTGCTGATCTTAAAGCAAGATTTCTTACTTTTTTGTTTACTTTTTTCTCATATGATCTTGGTTGTGGTCCGAATGTTACTCCTCCACCTACCATGTGTGGAGCTCTTATAGAACCTTGTCTAGCTCTACCAGTTCCTTTTTGTTTAAAAGGCTTTCTTCCTCCACCTTTAACCATAGCTCTAGTTTTAGTAGCTGCAGTTCCTTGTCTAGCAGCTGCTAACTCTGCAGTTAATACTTCATGTAATACTGCTTGATTAGGCTCGATTCCAAATACAGAATCTTTAACTTCTACAGTACCAGTTTGGTTTCCTGCTAAGTCATATATGTTTAAAACTGCCATTATTTTCCTCCTTCCTCATCTACTAACTAATTATTTCTTTACAGCTGGCTTTACAACGATATATCCGTTCTTTGGACCAGGTACTGCACCTTTAATTAGTAGTAAGTTGTTTTCTGCGTCAACTTTAACAATTTTTAAGTTTTGAACTGTTACAGTTGCATTTCCGTATTGTCCAGCCATTTTCTTGTTCTTAAGAACTTTTCCAGGCCAAGACGACATTCCTATAGATCCTCCAAGTCTGTGGTTTCTAGAAACACCGTGTGAAGCTCTGTTTCCACTGAAGTTATGTCTCTTCATAACTCCTGATGTTCCTTTACCTTTTGAAGTTCCTGTAATGTCTACGAAAGCAACCTCTGCTAAAGCATCTACTTTAATCTCTTGTCCAAGTTCGATTCCTTCTACTGAATCAACTTTTAACTCTTTAACAAATCTTAATGGCTTTACACCAGCTTTGTTAAAAATTCCCATTAATGGCTTTGTAGTATTTTTTTCTTTTTTCTCGTCAAATCCTAATTGTAAAGCTGAGTAACCATCATTCTCTACAGTCTTCTTTTGAAGAACATAGTTAGGTCCAGCTTCAACAACTGTAACTGGAATAAATTTTCCATCTTCGAAAATTTGAGTCATTCCAATTTTTTTTGCTAAAATTCCTGACATGTGTTTTACCTCCATCAAATAATATATTGGTTGACAACTTGCCCTCGTGGTTCCACCACTTTTTCTTTAAAAAAAAACGCCAACTTGTATTATTCTGTAAGGATAATTTAATTCTTCAATTAGCATCAAATTACCCGAAAATCAGCCGTCTGCTTTTTTCTCAGAATCTTTTCTTTCAAACAATTATGCTTGCTTTATTTCGATTCCAACACCAGCTGGTAAGTTAACTGCTGTTAAAGAAGCAATTGTCTTAGGGTTAGAGTTTTTAATCTCTACCATTCTTCTGTGCACTCTCATCTCGAATTGCTCTCTCGAGTCTTTGTTTACGTGTACTGATCTTAGTACAGTATATTTTTTAATCTTTGTAGGTAGTGGCATAGGTCCTGCAATTTCTGCTCCAGATTTCTTTGCTACTTCTACTATTTTTTTAGCTGATTGATCTAATAAAGTGTGATCATAAGCTTTTAAGTAAATTCTTAACTTGTTAGAAGCCATTTTACTTTTCGCACCTCCTTAAAAGTTTCGATTAAAAGAATTAAATAATTCTTTTGTACACTCTGGTAATTATATCACATTTTTTACAAAAAGCAAATGTTTTTTGTTTTTATTTAAAAGTTTTTTTACCTAGCTTTTTTAAGAATATAAAAGGGGACGAAGTCCCCTCCTATATGAACTAAATTTCACTATATATTAAGTAAGATTACTTAGTAATTTCTGCAACAA
>NZ_KI518191.1 GCF_000479045.1 Cetobacterium somerae ATCC BAA-474 | reverse complement strand
TTCATAATTTCTCCTCCCATATTAATAAATTCATTTATCAACTACTCAACTTCTTTACACTTTTTTTTAATTTCTTAACATATATCACTTATTTTATAATTTATTTTTAAAAGGTATAAATAAATCCAGCTGATGTTTTCCAAGAGTTTTTATCTTCAAAGATATATTTATACTCAACATAAAGTGTTAATTCATCTTTTATCGTATCTTTACTTAAGTCTATTCTAGTTCCCACCTCTTTATAAAATTGATTCTTTCTATCCACTTTAATATCTGTAGTTTCATTTGATAAATTTTTTAATTTTAAATTTAAGTTTTCATTGGCACTATTTATATCTTGTCCTACTCCACCTTTTAACTTAAGAGTTAATTTATAATTATCTTTTGGATAAAATATTTTACCTATACTTGTTCCAATTTTTATAGTGCTAAATACCTTATTCATATTATCCAAATTTATTGCATATTCTCCACCAGCTTCTTTTATCTCTTTTTGAAAAACACCCATTAAATAACCCTTCATTTCTGGTTCTACAAAAAATGTATCAAATTTATATTCTTTTGAAATTTTTCCTGACGTTCCTACATATAAATTTTTTATATCTGAATTAAAACTTTCGTCTAATGAAACATACTCAATACTTGTTCCATTATTTTCTAGAAATGAAACATTTAAATTTCTTTTTAAATTACCTTGAGCATAACCAAAATATAAAACTCCAATTCCTTTTATGTTATCTTTAGCATAATTTAAAAATGAAGTTTCTTGGAAAAAATTATCTTTTCTTTTTCCTCTATTTGAATTGTAGTCACTATCAAGTCTTGTATAACTAAATAAAAATCCATAATTCGAATTTTCATTAAGTGTGTATTGTTTTCCTAAATAAAAGCCATTTAAATATTCATCAAACCCAATCTGATTAGATAAGTTTTTTTGTTTTGTTCTTTCTAAAGAATATCCTACAATATAACTATTATCTTTATCTGTATTATATCTTGTTTCTAAATTATCTAATATATTATTTGTTGTAAAATTAATTGAATCTCTAGTTTGAAAAATTACTGTTGGATAAAAGTCTCTACCAAAAAACAAATCTAAGTCTTTATCAAATTCAGCTTGACTTCTTATACTTCTAAGAGCACTATACATTTTAATTTTACTCTCTTCATTTTCTAAATTATATATATTCTCCAAGTATTCTCCTATAGAAGAGTTCGTAAGTTCTGTAAATCTTTTTCTTTTTATATAAGAATCTCCATTTTCTGTATATATATCATATAGATATGAATGTGAAACAAAATTATCTGCTTTAACTGATAGATTCAATAAAAACCCATCCGTATCATTTTTAGTAAATAAAGCTTGAGCGTAACTAAGACCTATAATGGCCTCTTGTAATTTTGCTCCTCCTATATTTCCTCCCTTCTCCATAACTAATTCATAATTTTCAGGAACATAATAATTATTTGAAGTAGCAATTCCATTAATTATTCCCCAGTTATAAATTGTCCCTCCTGTTGCCGCAATTCCAGTTGTTCCTAAATTTAATACTCCACTATTTTGGGCAACGCCTCCATTCATATTAAAAGCATGTGAATTACTAACACTATCTTCTATTGTAATAACTCCATTCGTTGCATTGACTAATATCGTTTGATTTCCAGACGATCCCATTGCATTAGTATTTGAGTCATTTACATAAATTTGACCATCATTTGTTATAGTTCCTGAATTTTTAATATACATTCCATTTCCTGAGTTTGTTACGCTTATAACTCCTGAGTTTGTAGCTCCTCCCGGACCTGATACAAGAATTCCTGTTCCCATACTTACAGATATATTACTCGAAATCGTTGTTGTTAGAGTTGAATTTCCTGTTGCATACATCCCTATTTGACCTGAATCACTAAGAGTTATTTTTCCACTATTTATAGCTGTACTTGTTTTATCTGCATACATCCCTATACTACTAGTTCCTGCTAATGTTATTGTAGCTTCATTAATTATTCGACTTGCCTCTCTTGCTACCATTGCTGTAGAACCTTGGTTTGCTGTTATTTGAGATTTATTTATAGCTTCACTATTATTATAAGCATATATCCCTATTCCATCTGTTAAACTCATAAATCCATTATTTACTGCATACCCATTTCCTGCTAAATAAACTCCTATTCCTCCAGAATAAACATCTATAGTACTATTACTTGCATTTTCAAAAGTTGATTTGTTTGAATTATTATCAACGTATGCTCCAATTCCTCCATTTATTGCATTTAATGTATTAGTATTCTTAATAGTTGAACCATCACTTGCAAACATCCCATATTGACTATTACTCGCTGAAATAAAACCATCATTTATAGCATTTCCTGAGCTTATTGCTGACATCCCTATACTACTACTTCCTTTCAGTGTAACTTCAGATTTATTAGTTGCAACTGCTCCTTCATATGAAACCATCCCTGTTGAATTAGACCCTACATTTATTCCATTATAATTTATAGCTTGAGCGTTCGCTCCTCTTGTAATCATTCCTATTCCTGAGTTGATATTTATAGCACCATTTTGATTTGATATAGTAGTCCCACTAGTACCATACATTCCAATCTGATTATTATTTACAGTAATAAGGCTCGCATTAATACCTATTCCGCCAGCATTACTTACTAACATTCCAATATTATTAAAGTTTGAAGTTCCATTTACCGTTATAGATCCATCATTATATATTTCTCCACCTAAAGATAACATTCCATTTAAAGAATAACTACTTGTACCACTAATTGTAATATTATTAACATTACGCATTTGATACCCTAATTTAGTAGAACCCATTCCATTATATAATCCATTTGTCTCACCAGCAACTATAATATCTCCTTCTGATAAATGATATGTTCCAGGTAACCATTTATTATTATCAAAAAGATACATTCCATTATAGCTTATATCTCCGCTACCTGAACCACTTCCACTTCCACCTGAATCTCCGCTGCCTGAACCACTTCCGCTTCCACCTGAATCTCCGCTGCCTGAACCACTTCCGCTTCCACCTGAACCGCCGCTGCCTGAACCATTTCCACTTCCACCTGAACCACCGCTGCCTGAACCACTTCCGCTTCCACCTGA
>NZ_KI518190.1:3828-4178 GCF_000479045.1 Cetobacterium somerae ATCC BAA-474 | reverse complement strand
TCCCCTGCTCTACCGACTGAGCTATCTGGGCATCTTTTGTTACCTGCTATAGGTACCTTTAAAATGGCGGAAGGTCAGAGACTCGAACTCTGAAGTCTTGCGACGCCGGTTTTCAAGACCGGTTCCTTACCAGTTAGGATAACCTTCCATATTAATGGTACCCCGTAGGGGAATCGAACCCCTGTTTATAGAGTGAAAATCTATTGTCCTTACCACTGAACGAACGGGGCAGGTGAGTGGTGGATCCAGCTGGAGTCGAACCAGCGACCACTCGGTTATGAGCCGAGTGCTCTAACCAACTGAGCTATGGATCCGTTTATGGCGTGTCTGAAGAGATTCGAACTCCTGAC
>NZ_KI518190.1:0-3728 GCF_000479045.1 Cetobacterium somerae ATCC BAA-474 | reverse complement strand
CTGACGCTCTACCAACTGAGCTACTCCCGCATATTATTCCATCTTTATTATTTAGTTGTTTTGGTGGCGGGGGCTGGATTCGAACCAACGACCTTCGGGTTATGAGCCCGACGAGCTGCCAACTGCTCTACCCCGCGATATATAAGTGGTGCCTGGGGCCGGAATCGAACCGGCACGCTATCAGATAGCTCAGGATTTTAAGTCCTGTGCGTCTACCTATTCCGCCACCCAGGCTTCCTAGTTGAAGGAGCTTGTCGCTTTCGCGCTTCGCTGTCCCTCACGGACATTAATAATAATATCATAAATTATAAACAAAGTCAACAAGTTTTTTTATTTTTTTTAAAGTTTTTTTTTGTTTTCTTGGACACCCTTTAAAAACCTTTATTTTTCAATGGTTTTCAAAAGGCATCTTATTATATTTTTTTTATAAATTTTTCATAAATTTTTCTAATTGGTTCTAAAATATTTAAAAAAATAAGTAAATTTATTAACTTTTTTTTATAACCTTTTAAAGTTTTAAACTCTAAAAAATAAAGTTTTTTATTATTTCCATGCCAACTTTTTCCCCACCAGTGTATTCCATATGTATTTTCAGTTATTTTTTCATAAGAAAATTCTTCTGTAAAATGATATGGATAGAAATATTCATATGGATATATTTTTATTCCATCTTTTAACTCTATAATTTTATTTTCTCCTATAAAGCTATAATCTTTTTTTAATAAATACTGAATTATAGCTGGAATTGTATATACATTTATATTCCAAATATCATTTTCATAAAACTCTAACATTTTTTTAAAAAATATATGACCTTTTTCTGCTCCTATTATTCCTGCACTTGGTTGATTTTCATCTTCCATTCCTAAAAATAGTTTATCCTCTAAAAATCTATCCAAGGATTTTAAAATTTGCATATCTGAATCTAAATAAATTCCACCATTTTCATATAAAACTTTAACACGAAAATAGTCTGATAAAAATGCCCACAATTTTCTTTTATAACACTCTTCTAAAAACCTATTTTTTTTTATTTCATTATAAAAATCTAAATTATCTTCGTTCCACTCTATTATTTCATAATTTGGAAGTTTTTCTCTCCATGAGTTTATACATATATCCATTATATTTGGTTTAGGTCCTTTTCCTAACCAGATGTAATGTATCTTTTTTTCCATAATCCCTCCTAGAAATTAGGTATTTTTTGAGTATTTCCTATATCTTTTCTCATTAACTTTCTTAATAAATTAGAAAGTTTAGGAGCGATATAAACCAATATCTCTTCAAAATTTCTATTTTTTATACCTTTTACATCCTTAAAAATTGTTCTATAATTTTTTAATTTTTCTTTATAATTTTTATTAGAATTTATATATCTATAAACAACAACTTTATAGAAACTTGGTAAAAGTTTTGATAATGCCTCTCTTCCATAATCATCCGTTTTACTATATTCATTTAAGAGCATATAACAAATTTTTTCAAGAGAGTTTATACTTTTATCTGTTATAACACTCATTATACTACCACTTCTCTGTCTATAATAATAAAATGCTATATCTATATATTTAACTCTTTTAGCTTTTAAATAAACCATTGGAGTAAAATAGCTATCTTCATGTATCAAATTGTCATGAAAATATAACTTATTTTCACATATAAAATCTCTTCTATAAACGTCATCTACAACCTCTTCTCTAAAACATTTTGTTCCTTGAAAAAGAGTTAGAAAAAATTTAGTTCCTTTCCCAACTGTAAAATCTTTAATTTCTTGAGATCTAAAAAGAGGTTCTCCAATTTTTTCAGTAGAAAAATATCTCATATTTCCAACCATTATATCTAAATCTAATTTTTGTCCCTCTTTAAAAAATTCTTCAAATCCTTTAGAGTCAATTATATCATCACTATCTATAAATGATAGATATTCACCTTTTGCATCTCTTATCCCAGCATTTCTTGCTGATGATAATCCACCATTTTTTTTATCTATAATTTTTGTTATCTCTGGATACTTCTCTTTATATTTTTTTAAAATATCTAAACTTCTATCTGTTGAACCATCATTTACTAAAATAACCTCGTACTCTATATTCTCCACCTTATATATACTATCTAAACATTCTTCTAAAAAAGTTTCAACATTGTAAACTGGTACTATAAATGTAAGTTCCATAACTTTCTCCTATATATCTCTATTATTATTTTTTCATCAAATTCATTTAATATCTTTTTACGTCCATTTTTTCCCATTTCATCTCTTTCTTCATTTGACAAATTAATAAATCTCTCAATTTTTTCTGATAAATCTATCGAATCTTTTACATTAACTAAATAACCATTTTTTTTATCCTCAATAATCTCTTTGCATCCAGTTACATTTGTTGCAATTATTGGTTTTTCCATACTTGCAGCTTCCATTAAAACTTTAGAGATACCCTCTCTATAAGATGGTAAAACTACACAATCAGATGCGTTTATAACGTTTTCTACATCCTTACGATGTCCTAAGTACTCTAATATCCCTGCTTTTTCATACTCATTCATTTTAGCCTCGTTTACACCGTTTGCTGCATCTCCACCTAAAGCTCCTAAAAATAAAAATTTAACTTCATATTTCTTTTCTTTAATTATTCTAGCAGCTTCAACGTATTCTCTAACACCTTTATCGTAAAAAGCTCTGGCTACCATTAAAAAAATCAACTCTTTATTCGACTTTCTTGAAATTGGTTTAAATTTCTCTGTATTAACTCCTTCTCCGGGAAGAATGAATATTTTTTTCTCATTCACAATATTTTCATCTATTAAACGTTTTCTATCATCTTGATTTAAAACCCAAACCTCTTTGGAGTAATTTAAAGAAATCCTATATAAAGTTTTAGCTATTTTAGACACAATTCCTCCTTCAACAAAGGAGTAACCCAATCCTGTTAAAACTGCTATACTTGGAATTTTTGCACATTTAGCTGCTAAAGTTCCATAAATATTTGGTTTAATTGTGTAGTGAAAAATAATATCAGGCTTCTCTTCAATATAAATATTTTTTAATTGAAGAAACAATTGAAAATCCTTTACAGGATTTACTCCTCTTAAACTTAACTCTATAGGAATGTGTCTAATTCCAAGGTCTTTTGGAAAATCTATTCTAGAGTCTTTTGGAGCTACAGCTACTACCTCGTGCCCATCATCTATCAATGCTTTTATAACTCCATATCTGAATATATATATATCCCAAAGTACATTTGCAGTAAAAAATATTTTTAACTTTTTCATAAATACCTCTCAATTAATATTGTATTAATAGTTCTTTTCCATGACTTTCTTTCAAGTATTTTTTACTTTCAATCAGTTCCTTCTCTCTTTTCTCATAATTTAATTTATTAAAAATAGCATTTTCATATTTATAATTTATTTTGTTTCCTGGAAACATCATACTTTTATAGATTCTTACAAAACATAGTAAACATATAATTATTACTAAAATTTTCTTATTTTTTACATTTTCTATCGCTCTTGTTAAAACTAACCAAGCTCCATAAATAAATAATATTCCTATTCTTAATGAAACTATAGAAAGCTCTGAAGTAAAAAGAAATATAGATATCCAAATATAAGCGCTATTTTTTATAATTACATCTTTTTCATACTTATATGCTAAGAAAAATATTAAAGCTCTTTCTAAATAAAATAAATTTAATCCTCTTATTAAATCTTTAGGAACTACATCTTTA
>NZ_KI518189.1 GCF_000479045.1 Cetobacterium somerae ATCC BAA-474 | reverse complement strand
AATTTACACAAAATTTGAAGAAGACTCAAATAAGTCCTCAAATTAATTCTAGATTGATTTATAAAATTTATTAAAAATATCTTCGGTCATGACCGAAGATATTTTTTTAATTTTTCATTTAATTTTTTATAAATAATTTTCATTTTTTCTTCTTTTGAAATTTTTTCGCTTTCTTCTATATTTATCCAACATACATCACTATTTTCATCTTCTTTAATCGATAGCATATCGTGTTCATTTGCCTCTAATAAATAAGTAATATTTAGGTGTAAATGAGATGATACATACTCTCCATTTTTCATATGTCCATCTACTGTTAGTATTTCTATAGAAAAAATATCTTCTAGCAAAACTTTAATATTTTCTAACCCAGTCTCTTCTTTAGCCTCCGTTAAAGCAACTTTCAAAAGATTCGTTTCTTCATCAGCATGACCACCTGTCCAAGACCAGGAATTATATATATTATGATAAATCATTAAAACTTTTGTTTTTTCTTCATTTATAATCCATGATGAAGCTGTAAAATGGCATATTTTATTTTTTCTCGAAAAAATATTTTTCTCACTATTTAACAATTTTAATAAAATATTTTTATCTAATTTTTCTTGTTCATTATATGGGGAAAATTCAATAATCTCTTTTTCTAATTTTAATAACATTTTATCTCCAAATATTATTTATTTTTTTCATTATTTATTCTCAAAACAACTAATCTAACCATTTCTATGATATCTTCTTCTAAAAGATTTTCTAAATTTTTTTTCAACAAAATCTCTTTTCCTACTTCTAACCTTAATAGCATCTCTTGATCAGAATTCATATTCAACAATCCAGAATAAAAAGTTATTTTTTCATTTATCGATTTATAAACTTCTGTTAAATTTAATTTCTTTTTATCCTTATTTAATGGGATTATTTCTTCTATATCAACTTCAATTTTTTTATCAAAATATCTTTTTTCTTCTAAATAATCACATATTATGGTAGTCTTTCCAGCCTTAAACGCAATCTTTTGAATTTTTGTATCTTGTCCACATTTTTTTACATAATATTCATATGCATTTTTTTCTATTTCTAACTTTTCTTCCTCGGATAATTCATTAAATTTTTCTAAAGATTTTCTTATTATTTTATTTTCAAGCTGATTTTCTTTAATTTCTAATTTGTTTATATTGAACAATTCAAATTCTTCTTTTTTTTCAATCAAAACTATATTTTCTTCATCTTTAGTCCAATCATTTTCTAAAGCTTTAATAAAATATGCTCTTACTTTATCAACTTTATTTTTTTCATATATACCGCAACTTTTTGAACTTTTTCTAAACCATAATTTTCAATAGCATCTTTTATTGTTTTAGGCATTGTTTTTAAACTTCTTGCTTTTATAGGCATTAATTTTAAAACTTCCTCTATCATTTCTGGTGTAACAACTATAAACTCTTTTAATTTTTCAGTATTATCATCTTGTAAATCTTTATTTTCCGTGTGACTAACCAACAACTGACTTTGACTTAAATGTCTAAATTCATTTAAATCATCAAAAAATCTCTGTTGTTTATCTTGAACAGTAAAATCATAAAAAAAGACCTCAACTTCAGCATTTTCCCAAGTGCCTTCCTTTTCCAAAACAAAATTCTTTATCAAATCTTTATCTTTTAATTCTTGAAAACTTTTAATTAAGGTTTTCACAGTTCTTCCTATATTACTTTTATCATATTTTAATGGAATCCTTTTAATTAAATACATAACATCTATTTTTAAATAAACTTCATTAAATCTAAGTTTTTCAATTAACATATATATTGTTCTAGCAGTACTTGATTCTATATCTAATAAAACTGCAGCATCATAAACCAAATAACCTTTAGCCAATATATTTTTATAGAAAAAATCAGATATTTTTATTTGATATATCTCTTTTATTCTTTTATCGTTTATTTGAGCTTTAATTTCAGCATTTTCTTTTCTTTCCAAACTAACAATATCTAACTCAAAAATAGATCTTGTTATTTCTTCCTTCAAAACTGATTTTAATTCATTAAAATACATAGTATTTTTAAAACTATAAAAAGTATTCGCTATTCTTAATAAACTTTTTTTTATAAGTTCGTTAGCTCTATTTGTATTTAATCCTAACTCTTTTTTTAATTCACTTAATGTAACCCAAAATTTTTGAGGCATTCCTTTATCTTTCATTATCTTCATCAATACTATAAATACTTTTTCTTCCATTTCACCAGGTATATGATACCCTGATGCAGGAGTAACGGTTATATACGTATCCCTATTATTATTAAAATAATATTTAACTATTTGATTTGTTTTTCTTTTAGTATTTTTACTAAATATAGGATACTGAATAATATTCATATCCATTCTAATTAATGCTCTATTTTTTATAAAACTCTCATCTAAGGTTATATTTTCTTCAACTATTTCTGTTTCTGGCGTATCTATAATCTCTTGAAAATCTAAATTGTTGCTTTTCTTTTTCACTATTTTCATAACTCATCTCCAACAATTTTTTCGTCATTACATGGGTATATCTATATTAATTTTAGTTTTTTTTGATTATTTTATTAAATTATACCTAAAAATTTTATATTTTTCAAGCTAAATACTCCCACTTAATGAAGAAATTTTACTTTTTTCTTAATTTATTCCCACTTAATGAAGATAAAAAATAAACAAATATTAGAAGCTCCCATCTAACGAGGATAGATACTCCCATTAAATGAGGAAAGTGATCCCACTTAATGAGGAAAGATACTCCCATCTAATGAGGAAAACTACTCCCATTAAATGAGGATTTATATAATCGTCTTAAATCCTATATAAATCAAGGGATACCTGCATTTTTTTTATAATATTTTTTGTACACAACAATATATAACAATATATAACAATATATAAACAACTATAACAACGTTTAATTAAAAAAAATATCAACGCATTTTTAATATAAATTAAATTTATGCGTTGACTTTTGGTTGATTATGTTGTATTCTTATAATATAAAAATAAAAAAAAGAGGTAATCAAAACGATATACCCCTACTGGCAATAGAAGTATATCATTTTATCCTCTAAAAATCAAGGAGGCTTAATATGAGATTAACTGTATTAAAAAATGGAATTGAAGTAACTCTTTATTTTAAAAAAAATTGTAAACAAGAAAAAGTGAAATATATTGTAAATTCAGAAGAAGAAGCCTATAAGATAGCTAAACTTCTTTTATATTAATAAATATCTTCGGTCATGACCGAAGATATTTTCCTAAGGAGTAAAAATGATTTTTGAAAAAAAAATAAATATAATATTTAATAAAAAAAATAAAATATCAACAGCGTATCTAAATATCCCAATAAAAGGAATAAAAATAATGAATGAACCTAAAATATTAAAATGTTTTTATAATCAAAAAAATAATGAAATAATTTTAAAAAAAGATAATGAAGGACAGCCACTTATTGTACAAGCAAATGGAAATAGTAAGCTATACAGATTTACCTTAGATAAAGAAATAATTGAAAAAACAGGATATAAAAAAAATCAATTAGTTAAAATAGATATTACTACAGAGCAAATAAAAATAAACTTTAATCAGGAGGAAAAAATGTCTAAAATAATTTCAATTATTAATTTTAAAGGTGGAGTAGGAAAAACAACAACAACTCATTGTATCGGATCAGGATTAACATTACAAAATAAAAAAGTTTTATTAATTGATACAGATCCTCAGGCTAGTTTAACATTTACAGCCTTATCTGAAACTCCTAAATTAACAATAAAAGATATTTTAGTAGATCAAAAAAATATTAATAATGTTATTGTTGAAACAGAAAATTTTGATTTAATTCCATCTAATCTAATTTTAAACTTAGCAGAAAGACAATTGACTTCTAAATTTGGAACAGAAAAATTATTAAAAAAAGCTTTAAATAAACTAGAAAAAACATATGATTATATAATAATTGATTGCCCTCCTAGTATGAATTTATTTACTATAAATGCTTTATATGCTTCAGATTATATATTAATTCCTTGTGAAACAGAACTTTTAGCTTTAGATGGCTTGAATCTTTTAATTCAAACATTAGAACAAACAGAAGAAGAGTTAGATGTAAAAATAAAAAATACTTTAGTTTTACCAACTAAACTAGATAAAAGAAAAAAAGTAAGTAAAGAAATCTTTGAACATTTAAAAGAAAATTTTAAGACAACTATATCTACAATAAGAACTTGTTCAAAATTAAATTTATTAGGACTTGATAAAAATTCAATTTATCAAATAGATTCTACATGTACAGCAGCAATAGATTATAAAAATTTAGTGGGGGAAATTATAAAATGGGATTGTTAGCAAATTATAAAAAAAGTGAAGTCGTAATAAAAAAAGATAAATTCGATTCAAATTTTGATTATACTGGTTTCAATACTAATGATAAAGAATATTTAATTGAACTTGAAAAAAAAGCAATTTATACAGGGAACTTATTAAAAGAAAATATAAAAGAATTAGGAGATGTTTTTTTAGAAGCTCATAAAATATTTTCGAATAATAAAAATGGGATGTTTGGAAAATGGTATGAAAATTTAGGATTTAAAAAAGATTTTGTATATCTTTGTTTGGATAGAAAACAACTATCTATACAATATGATTCAGCTACCATTTATAAACTTCCTGATAGAATTATAAAAGATTTAAAAAAAATTGAAAAAGAAAATGAGGAAATTATAGTTGAAATTTTAAATTCTGAAAATCCAAAAGAAAAAATTAAAGAGATAAAACAATCTTTGAACCAAAATAAAATTAAAACAAATCAAAATATAAAAAAAGAAAGAATAAAAGAAAAATTAACATCACTTTT
>NZ_KI518188.1 GCF_000479045.1 Cetobacterium somerae ATCC BAA-474 | reverse complement strand
AAAAGTTCATATATTATGAATTTTTATTTTTTATATTTGTTTTTATAAAAAAATAATACTATCATTAATTAATTATTTATACAGGAGGTAACTATGAATTTATTATTAAACGAAGTTATAAAATATAGAAGAGACCTACATCAAATACCCGAAGTAGGCTTCAAAGAGTTTAAAACTCAAAAGTATATAATAAATACACTAAAAAGTATGGGATATTCTCCAAATACAATTTGTGAAACTGGTGTTTATGTCTATATTCCAGGGATAAAAAAAGAGTGCATTGCCTTTAGAGCTGATATAGATGCACTTGCAATTCAAGAGGAAAATAATTGTACATTTTCTTCAAAACACTCTGGTTTTATGCACGCTTGTGGACATGATGGTCATACAGCTGCTCTTTTAGCCTTTGCTAAATATCTAACAACAACAGCAGAGCAAAATTATAGTATTTTATTAATATTTCAACCTGCCGAAGAAGGTCCAGGTGGAGCTAAATTTATATGCGAGACTGGAATTTTAGAAAAATTCCATGTTAAAGAGATATACTCTTTTCACTTATTTCCAGATTTAGAAGAAGGAACTATTTCAACTAAAGCTGGACCTTTCTTTGCACAAGCTACGGAATTTGATTGTAAGGTTGTTGGTAAGGGAGGTCATGGAGGAATGCCTCAAAAAACAAATGATCCCCTTATACCTTTTACTAAAATTATAGATTCTTATCAGAGTATAATTTCTAGAAATCTTTCTCCCTTTAATGCAGGCGTTATAACAGTTGGTAAAATAAGTGGTGGAACAGCTCGAAATATAATATCTAACTCTATAGATTTTCATGGTACAATTAGAGCATATTCTCAAGAGGATACTGAACTAATAATAAAAAGAATGAAAGAAATACATAACGGAATAGAAATAGCTTTTGATATTAAAGTGATAGATGAATTTAGAGTTCTTTATCCACCAGTTATAAATGATAATATTCTTTATAATAATTTTTTAAAAATTTCTCAAGACTTTAATTTTATTCAGGGCGAAACCTTAGCTTTAGCTGAAGATTTTGCTTTTTATCAAGAAAAAGTTCCTGGGATATTTTTTCTATTAGGTACTAGAAATAAAGAACAAAATTTTATTTCACCGTTGCATAGTTCTTCTTTTAATTTTGATGAAAAAGTTCTTCTTGAAGGAGTTAAACTTTTCGCAAAACTTTTGGAGGATAGAAATGAAATATAAAATGATTGTTACTGATCTTGATGATACACTTTTAAATTCACAAGGAAAAGTCTCTGATAAAGATAAAGAATCTATAATGAAAGCACAAGAAAATGGAGTTATATTCGTTCTTGCTTCTGGAAGACCAACGTATGCAATGAGAGACTTAGCACAAGAATTAAAATTAGATAAATTCGGCAGCTTTATTCTTTCTTATAATGGCTCTATTATAACTAATTGTAAAACTGGCAAGAATATTTTAGAAGAAACTCTCACTAAAGATGAAATTCATCTTCTCTATGATTTTAGTAAAAATAATAATGTGGAAATAATAACTTATTTAGATGACTCAATTATTTCTGAAGATTATAGCTCATATATTGAAGTTGAGGTTGAATTAACTAAAATGCCTTTTGAAAAAGTTAAAAATTTTAAAGCTGTCGTTGATAAAGATTGTGTTAAATGTATTATGTTAGAAGAGCCAGAATATTTAAAACAAGTAGAAAAAAAATTAAATAGTGAACTTGGAAATCAATTTTCTATTGCTATATCAAAACCTTTTTTCTTAGAAGTTACTAAATTAGGTGTTGATAAAGGTAGCTCACTTCTAAAATTAGCTAATAAATTAGGAATACAACAAGATGAAATAATTGTTGTTGGGGATTCTTATAATGATATTCCAATGCTTAAAGTAGCTGGTATGCCTACTTGTGTTGAAAATGCAAAGCCAGAAATAAAAAACATCTGTAAATTTATTTCAACTTCTAATAATAATAACGGAATGACAAAAATTATAGAAAATTTAATATTCAAAAAGTAAAGTGGTTAGCCACTTTATTTTTTTATAAAAATATTTTGACTATAAAAATAATTGACATATAAAGTTTATTGTGTTAATATTTTTATATCAAATTTTTGGAGGTAGTTTATGCAAGTTTTTATTCATCATATATATGAATTTGAAAAAGGAATAAGAAATCTTATTTTACATACTATTTCTGAAGACTTATTAAGTTTTGTAGAAAATAGATTAAATTCAAAAAATATATCTTATAAAATATATAAAATAAAAAATGGAAGATACAATGTCTTTTTTGGAGATGCTTCTTGTATTAACGTTATAAAAAAAATTAACAAATCTAACTTATCTGAATATTCACCTGAAGAAGATTTTATTCTCGGTATTATGTTAGGATATGATCGAAAAAAACAATGTGATAGATATATACAATTTAAAAATAAAGAAAATATCAAGGTTTCATAAAAAGGGGAGGTAAAGAAATGATTGCTATTGTTGGTGGCCTAAAAAGAGGAGAACGAGAATATTTAGAATTATTAAAATCTTATAATTTAAAAGGAAAAGTTTATAATACTCAATGTCCAAATTTTTGTAAAAAAATTAAAAATTGTGAAATGTGCATAATTTTTACTAACTTAGTTAGTCATAATCTTTTGAATAATTGTAATAAAGTTTGTAAAACTCAAAATATACCAATTGTTCACTTAAATAATAACAGTATCTCAAAACTTAAAGAAAACTTAGATAAAATGTATAAATAAAAAAGATTGCATTAAATATGCAATCTTTTTTTTATAAATACAAGCCAACTTAAAATTCTTTTATTTTTTAAAAGAATCAGTATTAAAAAATATATAATTCCATATAATACAGGAATTATTAATAAAGTTATTAAATTTCCAAACTCTCTAATATATCCAATTTTTAAATAAATACCATAAGATATTATAACTCCTACAAAAACTGTTAAAACCCTGTCTTTTGTTAAAATTTTATAATCAACATATAATTTTTTCATTTTACCAATTTTAATTAATGCAACTATTACTTCAGTAATTAATGTTGCTAATGCTGCTCCATTTCTTAAATAAGCTGGAATTAAAAAATAGTTTAACCCTATATTTAAAAATACTCCAAATATAGAAATTATCAATATATCTTTTTCCAAATCATTTGGTAACATAACCTGTCCACCAATAAAAGTACCCAAAGCTAAAAAACCCAAACAAGGTGACATTATTATCATTGTTTCTATAGCTCCTTTAAAATCTGGTCCAGAAAATAAAAGTGTAAACTCTCTAGCTAAAAGCATCATAAGTAAGGTAGCCGGAACTCCAACTATAAAACAATAATCTATAAAAATATCCATATTTTTATAGATATTTTCTTTCTCTTTTCTTTTTATAGCTCCAATTATTCTTGGAGATAATACTGTTCCTAAAGTCAAAATTACTGGTAAAACCATTTTATACATCTTAACAGCTGCTGTATACAATCCAACTTCAATATCATTTATCATAATTCCTAGCATTGTTGTATCAATACTTCCATATATACCAATTGTAAAAATATATAGAAAAATTATAAACATGCTATTCGTATGCCTTTTAAAATTTAAATCTTTAAAGTAAAAATATTTCCTTACACTAATAACATCTATAACTCTTGCTAGTACTTCTGGAACAACTAATAGCAAAGCATATAAATAATAATCATTCGGTGTTTTTATAAAATAAAATAAAAATCCTAATGATAAAATTCTAATTGTAAATGATCTTATTAATCTTCTTTTATGATTTTCCATAACAATGAAAAAATGATTTATATGAAAACACTCAAACAAAACTTGAATTGCAAAAATATAAAATATTAATTTTTCTTGATAAAATTTTCCATATAATTGAACTGTAACCAATAAAAGAATTAAAGATCCTATACTGCTTAAAATTGTCATTATAAATAACTCTGTGAATATTTTTTTAAATTCAAGCCAATCGCCTATTCCTTTAGCTTTAGATAACTCTTTTATTCCATAATTTGGAGCACCTAATACTGAAAGTATTAAAAAATAAGCTACAACGCCTTGCACAAAATACACTTTTCCTAAATATTCTGGCATTAACACCCTAGAAATATAAGGAAATGTTATTATTGGAAATATAGTATTACTTATTATTAGTAAAACATTGTAAAGATAATTTTTAGAAACTGACATTTGACATCTTCCTTTTTATGATTCTTTTGGATTATAAAAAATATATCCTATTGTAAATACGGCTAATATCATTTGATACCACAATAATGGTATTATATCAAATGGAGAAACTTTTCCTCCAGCAAAGCTTAACATTATAAGCATTTGAGCTCCATAAGGGATTGCTCCTTGGGCAATACATGAAAATATATCTAAAACAGAGGCACTCTTTTTAGGATCTACTCCATATCTATCAGATATTTTCTTAGCTATTGGTCCATTTATAATAATAGCCACAGTATTGTTAGCTACAGCCATATCTGTTAATGTTACTAATAAAGCCATTCCCATTTGGGCACTTTTAACCCCTTTTATTCTTTTTTCAATTGTACTCATTATCCAATCTACACCACCAGCCTTAGTTACTAATGATGCTAATCCACCTGTTAAAAGAGATAATAAAAATATCTCTGTCATTCCAGTAAATCCATTATAAATCTCTTTTGCATATCCTAACCAAGTAAAATCACCATAGAATAATCCTATAGCTCCTGATAGTACTATTCCAGCCGTTAAAACAACAAAAACATTTATCCCAATTAAAGAAAGTGTTAAAACAAATATGTATGGTAAAACTTTTACTATATTAAAAGCATATACTCCAGTTTCAGGAGCTATTTCAGGCTTTCCAAAAACTATTAATAGTAATAGTGTTAAAATTGCTGCTGGTGCTGCTATTTTGATATTTACTCTAAACTTATCTTTCATTTCAACACCTTGAGTTCTTGTTGCAGCAATTGTCGTATCAGAAATTATCGAAAGATTATCTCCAAACATTGCTCCACCCATTAAAGCAGCCAAAACTAATGGCATTGAAACTCCACTTTTTTCTGCTAATCCTACTGCTATTGGAGCTAAAGATACAATTGAACCTACTGATGTTCCTGTAGCCGTTGAAATAAACCCTGCAATTACAAATAATCCTGGAGCTATATAATGTGATGGAACATAAGTTAATCCTAAATTTACTGTCGAATCAACTCCACCCATAGATTTTGAAACAATTGCAAACCCACCAGCTAAAAGATATATTATGCACATTGTTATAATATCTTGGTGTCCACATCCCTCTAAAAAAGTTTCAAATTTCTCTTTTATACTACCTTTAAACAGTAAAAATGCTACAATTATTCCAGGAAAAATAGCAACTGGAGCTGGTAATTGATAAAAAGCTAACTCTACGCCCATAGAATCTAAAATAATTCCACTTCCTAAATAAAATCCAATGAAAACTAAAAAAGGAATTAATCCCTTAAAGCTTCCTTTTGTTTTTGTATTCATTTTTTACCCCCTTTTATTTTTTTATACATTTTTATGAGTATACATTATTTTTTATATTTTATCAAATTTTTAGTAAAAAAAAGTTCCAGTATAACTGGAACTTTTTTATATAACTATTACCCTCTTATTTCAGCAACAGTTTTAATTTTATAATTTTTAAATATGATTGACCCTACATATCCTGTTGCGATACCAGCTACAGCACATAATCCAGCTGTAATTAATACCTCTTTAGCAGGATTGAATCCAAACATTACTGCGAAACCAGCGATTGGTGTTGCTGTTCCAGTAGCATTATTAATTAATCCGAAGTAGTTAACGATCATACCAGCTATTCCTCCACCAATAAAGTTAGTAGTAAATACTGGAATTGGGTTTGCAGAAATTATATCTGCTTGAGTTAATGGCTCGATAGCAACAGCTATTGTTGTTGATCTATCTCCAAACTTCATTCTATCAAAGAATACAAAGTTCATGAATGATGAAGCCATTACTGCTAATGCTCCTATTGCCATTGGTAAACCAGTTAATCCTAACATTGCTGTTAAAGCCATTGAACTTATTGGAGCTGTAGCAACTACTGTTATAACTCCTCCTAAGATAAATGCCATTACATACGGACTAGCTGATTGTGCCGCAATAATTATATCTCCAATTGTTTGTAAAGCAAATGTAACTCCAGGAGAAACAAACTGAGCTATTCCTCTTCCTAAAGGTGCTGCTAAACAAATAATTACAATTAAATCTAAACCATCAGGTATTTTTTCCTCTAACTTAGGAATGATAAATGACATTACATATCCGGCGATAAATCCAGGGATGATTCCCATTCCTCCACAAACTACACCTAATAAAACTGCATAAACAGGGCTTACTCCTAAAGCTAATGGTACTAAAATTGCTGCTGCAACTCCTCCCATTGATCCTGCTGAGGCTCCAACCTCTCCTAAAAACTTAATTCCTAAAAGATCTCCACCAACATATAATTGGAAAGCTTCTACTAGGAAACTTGCTGTTGCTGCTCCTGCTAGAGCACCCATAGCTTTCATTCCTCTTGGTGCTTTTAAGCTAAATCCAGTAAAGAATGCTAAAACCAATAATAATAACACTGTACCTTTTAATAATTCCATTTTCCCTCTTTCCTTCGACATGCTTGTTAAAAAAATAACAATACGTCAATTTTAACTTTTTTTCTCACAGAATTAATTATACTCTACACTTTACAAAAAGTAAAGTATTTTTTTAAATTTTATGTTTATT
This sequence comes from Cetobacterium somerae ATCC BAA-474, assembly GCF_000479045.1. Taxonomy (NCBI): domain Bacteria; kingdom Fusobacteriati; phylum Fusobacteriota; class Fusobacteriia; order Fusobacteriales; family Fusobacteriaceae; genus Cetobacterium; species Cetobacterium somerae. The sequence goes on along the minus strand of NZ_KI518188.1, from coordinate 18,736 downwards.
TTTAAGACATTTCAACACACGTTTAACACATTTAATGTATACTTTACATTATTTTACTTTTTAACTTTGTTAACTCTACATTTTTTTATGAAAAAATGTGATTTTATTCACAAAACTATTTTTTACAACTCCCACAAATTAGTATTTTCTAGGTTGTTTATATAATAATTTTATGTTAAAATTTAACTATCTAAATTTAATTGGGAGGTATTTATAATGAAGAAAGTTATCAACACTAGTAAAGCTCCTGCAGCTATTGGTCCTTACTCACAAGCAATTGAAGTAAATGGAACTTTATATGTTTCTGGACAAATTCCATTTGTTCCTGAGACTATGACTGTTATATCAGATGATGTTAAAGAGCAAACTAGACAATCATTAGAAAATGTTAAAGCTATTTTAGAAGAAGCTGGATATTCATTAAAAGATGTTGTTAAAGCTGGAGTTTTCATTAAAGATATGAACGATTTTGCTTCTATTAATGAAGTTTATGCTGAGTATTTAGGAGAGGTTAAACCTGCTAGAGCATGTGTTGAGGTTGCTAGATTACCTAGAGATGTTAAGGTTGAAATCGAAGTTATCGCTGTAAAATAATAAAAGATGAGGATATCCTCATCTTTTTTTTACAAATTCTGAATATTGATTTTTATAGCTGAGAATTTACATTTATCATAGCACAATTGACACCCTATACACTTAGACTGATCAATTTTATGTTTTTGCTTAACTTCTCCCTCTATACATTTAACTGGACAAACTCTAGCACATGCTGTACATCCAATACATTTTTCTTCAATTATTTCTGCTTTTTTTATCTCTTTAACTTCACTATTTATAGCTTTAGTTGGACACTTTACAGCACACAATCCACACTCTACACATTTTTCCGGATCTATTCTTGCAACATTATTTTTTATTTCAATTGCATCTACTGGACAAGCTTTCTGGCAAAGTCCACAAGCTATACATGCTACTGTACAAGCTTTTCTAGCAACTACACCTTTATCTCTTGACATACAATTAACTGTTACTCTTTTATTCATTGGTAACATCTCTATTAATCTTTTTGGGCATGTTGAAACACACTTTTTGCATGATACACATTTCTCTTCATCTATATTCACAATTCCTTTTTCAGTAACTGTTATTGCATTTACTGGACAAACCTTAACACAATCTCCATATCCTAAGCAACCGTATTTACAAGATTTATCTCCACCTGCATATAGATTTATTGCAGAACAAGTTGTTAATTCACCTTCAAACTCATATGTCTTTGTTGTTTTAGTACAATCTCCTTGACATAGTAGCTTTGCTACCATTTTAGGTCCTGATAAGTCAACAGTCGCTCCCATAACTTTTGCTATTTCTGCTGCAACTGCTGGTCCTCCTGGTGAACATGCTGTCATTTCTGCTCCATTTAGAGCAATTGCTTCTGCGTAACCAGAACATCCTGGGTATCCACATGCTCCACAGTTTATTCCAGGAAGTATTCCTTGAATAGCTTCTACTTTTTCATCAACCTTCACTTCAAACTTCTTAGAAGCATAGGCTAAAAATAGTCCCATTGCTAACCCTGTTCCTCCTAACGATAAAACAGGAAATAATATTGATTCCATTAACCTACCTCCAATCTATATTTGCATTCCGCTGAATCCCATAAAAGCCATTGCTAAAAGTCCTGCTGAAATAAATGCTATAGGAACTCCTTTAAATGGTCCTGGAATAGCTGCATATTCTATTCTTTCTCTTATTCCTGCTAATAAAACTAGAGCTAATGTAAATCCAATTGCTACTGCTGCTCCATTTATAACAGACTCAATAAAGTTATACTCTTGTTGAATATTTAAAATAGCAATACCTAACACAGCACAGTTTGTTGTTATTAGTGGTAGAAAAACTCCCAAAGCTTTATATAAATTCGGTGAAGTCTTTTGAATTGCCATCTCTACAAATTGTACTAACGAAGCTATTATTAATATAAAAGCTATTGTTTGTAAATACTCTAATTGTAACGGTACTAATAAATAGTTATAAATTGTCCATGTTACTCCTGAAGCTAGTGACATAACAAATGTTACTGCCATACCCATTCCAATTGATGATTCAACTTTTTTAGAAACTCCCATAAATGGACAAATTCCTAAAAATTTAGCAAATATTATATTTTGAATAAAAATTGCTGTTATTATTAAACTAAATATTTTTGCAAAATCCATTTTTTATTTCACCCCACTCTTTCTAGCTTTAATATAGTTCTGAGTAGCGATTATAAATCCTATTGTTATAAACGCACCAGGTGCTAATATAAATATTAAAGCTGGTGTAAATGAAGCTGGTGTTACAGATATTCCAAAAGCTGTTCCATTTCCTAATATCTCTCTAATTGTTCCTAAAAGAGTTAGAGCTAATGTAAATCCTAATCCCGCTCCAATTCCATCTAATATTGATTTAAATACAGTATTCTTTGAAGCAAAACTTTCAGCTCTACCAAGTACAATACAGTTAACAACAATCAGAGGAATAAATAATCCTAAAACTTTATATAAATCTGGTAAATATGCTTTCATAACCATCTCAACTATAGTAACTAATGATGCTATTACCATTATGAATGCTGGAATTCTAACTTTATCAGGAATAAAGCTTTTTATCATTGATATTAACATATTTGAAAAAACAATTACTGACATTGTTGCAAGTCCCATTGCCATACCATTTATTGATGATGATGTAACTCCTAGTGTTGGACATAATCCAAGTAAAAGTACAAATACTGGATTTTCTTTTATTATTCCATTTAATAATATCTCTTTATTTGATTTTGCCATTATTTTTTATTCACCCCACTATTAAAACTATTTAGAGCTCTTTTAATTCCTGTATAAACAGCATTTGGTGATATTGTAGCTCCTGCAAAGCCATCTGCTGATTTATTAAATTCATAAGAAGCATCTTTTCCAATAGCTTTCTTTTGCCACTCTGGATCTAATATTTTTGATCCTAGCCCAGGTGTTTCCTGACTTCCTATTATGTTTAATCCAGTTACTCTTCCTCTTCTATCAATTCCTAATACAAAATCTATATTAGCAGCATAACCTGGCTGAGAAATTGTTACTACATATCCAACAGGCTTTCCATTTGATCCATTTCCAGGGATAAATTCTAGTTCATCTACTTTTACTATTGCATTCTCATCAAATGATTCAGCTTTTGGCAAAACCATTATTCTTGCTGCATTTACTGCTGCTTTTTCGTTTTCTTTTATAACTTTTTGTGTTGCACCGTTAACTACAGATAAAATTCCAGCAGAGATTGACGCTATTAGTGTTAAAACAATACCATAATGTACAAATCTATTTCTTTCCATTATTTTACCTCCCCAAATTTTTTAGGGCTTGTATATCTATTAATTAAAGGTACAAATCCATTCATTATAAGAATTGAATAAGCAACTCCCTCTGGATAACCACCTTTAAATCTAATTAATGATACTAAAACTCCTATACCAAAAGCAAAAATAGCTCTTCCTTTTGGTGTATGAGGTGATGTTACCATATCTGTTGCCATAAAGAATGCTCCTAAAAATAATCCTCCTGAGAAGATATGTAAAAATGGATCTGCTCCAGCTATAAGAGAAGCTGCAAATACTGTTCCAATCATTATTGCTGGTACTTTCCAATCTATTTGCTTTTTATAGATTAAATATGCCCCACCTAGAAGAAGAGCTAAAACAGATGTTTCTCCTAAACATCCACCCATTCTACCTATAAATGTATTTAAATAAAGATTTCCACTTTCTATTAAGGCATTATCTGTTGGTAACCCTCTTTTCATTGCATCTAAAAGAGTAGCTCCTCCAACATCATCATACATAAATGTTGTTATTGCAACTGGCCAAGATGCTTGAACAAATGCTCTTCCAACTAAAGCCGGATTGAATATGTTATGCCCTAATCCACCAAATACCATTTTTCCAAGAGCTATTGATACTACAGCTCCAACTATAACATATACTAAAGACATATATGGTGGTATTACAAAAGCATATAAAATTCCTGTTATAATAGCACTTCCATCAAAAATTTGTACATCTTGTTTCATTAATTTTTGACATACAAACTCAGTTACCATACAAGATAAAATAGATACCGCTGTTACTACTATTGCTCTAATTCCAAAAAAATAGCACGCTGCTAAAAGTGCTGGAAGTAATGCTATAATTACATCATACATTACATCATCAACAGTTTCCTTAGTTCTGATATGAGGCGATGGCCCCATTTTTAAAATTTTTGCCACTTTTTTCCTCCTACTTTTTCATTGTTCTAAGTTTAGCTTTTCCAATTTTTATTGCTTCTGTTAGTGGTCTATTAGCTGGACATATATAAGCACAAGAACCACACTCAATACAATCCATCAAATGGTATTTTGCCATCTCTTCCCATTGCGAAAACTCTGCTAATCTAGCATACATTATTGGTTCTAATGACATTGGACATGCATCAACACATTTTCCACAACCTATACAAGCTTTCGGCTTACAATAGTTTGTTTCTTGTTTCGTTAAAGCTAGCAATCCTGAAGTTCCTTTTATAACAGGCACCTCTAAAGTTAATTGAGCCATACCCATCATAGGTCCACCCATAACTATTTTTTCTACTACTTCTTCTTTATATCCACAATTTTCTAAAAGCATTGATATAGGTGTTCCTATAACAGCTTTTAAATTTTTAGGTTGCTCTATCCCTTTTCCAGTAACAGTTACAACTTTATCTATTAAAGGTAATCCATTTACAATAGCATCATATATCGCTGCTGCTGTCGTTGTATTGTTAACAACTACACCAACTGCTGAAGGTAGCTTTCCTGATGGTACCTCTTTGTTCAATATAGCTTTTATTAATGATTTTTCTCCACCTTGTGGATACATTGTCTTCAGTGGCATAACTTCTATATTTGTTCCTTGGCAAGCTTTTCTCATAGCTTCTATTGCTTCTGGCTTATTATCTTCAATTCCAATAACAGCACTATCTACATTTAATATATGTTTCATTATTTTTATACCTTCTATAACTTTTGAAGGCTCTTCAATCATAACTCTATTGTCAGAGTTTAAATATGGCTCACACTCAGCTCCGTTTAGTAATAATACCTCTATTTTTACATCTGCTGGTGGATTTAATTTTACGTGTGTTGGGAAAGCTGCTCCTCCAAGACCTACAATTCCTTTAGATCTTATTACTTTTAACAACTCTTCTTTAGTTGAATTTTTCCACTCAGGCAGTTTTTCAAGAGTTGTCCACTCTTCTTGCTCATCATTTTCAATTACAATTGTTTGTACATTCCCCATTAATGGAAATGGTAAATTTTCAATTTTTTTTACCGTTCCACTTACTGATGCATGTACAGGAACTGATAAAAAAGCTTCTGAGTCAGCTATTATTTGTCCCTTTAAAACTCTTTCTCCAATCTCTACGCAAGGCGTTAAAGGAACCCCTATGTGCTGAAGAAGTGGGATGAAAACCATTTTTGGTGCTGCTAAAATCTCTACAGCTTGATTTTCTGTTTGGATCTTATTTTCAGGTGGATGTACTCCCCCTTTGAATCCGAAGAATTTCATAAAAATATTCCCTCCTTTGTAGTTAACAAACTATATTCCATTGTTAGAATAACATATTTATTTATATTTAACAACTTTTTTGAGCTATTTTTTTGCTTTTTTGTGTTACTTTTTGTTATATTTCTGCATGATTTTGTCTATTTGAGTGTTTTTCAATACATCATCTAATAAAGAAATCACACTTAAAAACATAGGATTTACAACCTCTGACTCCTCTTTTGTAAACCTACCTAAAACAAAATTAATATTTTCATCTTTATTTTTTGCTTTTCCTATTCCACATTTTACTCTCATAAAGTCCTGTCCTAAGTGTGATATTATAGATTTTATTCCATTGTGACCACCAGCACTTCCGTTCATTTTTACTCTTAATTTTCCTAAAGGTAAATCCATATCATCATAAACAACAACTAAATCTTCCACTGGATCTATTTTATAAAATTTAACAACCTGAACTATTGAGTTACCACTTAAATTCATATATGTTTGAGGTTTTAATAAAATTACTTTTTCTCCATTCACTGTTTTTTCTGTTAATAATCCTTGAAATTTTTCTTTAAATGGATTGAATCCATTTTTTTCTGCAAACTCATCAATTATATCAAATCCAACATTATGTCTTGTTCTTTCATACTCTTTTCCAGGATTTCCTAATCCAACTATTAACTTCATCTTTCCTCCTAAATTATAACTATAAAGAAAGAGAGAATCTAAGATTCTCTCTTTCAAAAGGTTTTATTAGCAATTCCCATCAAATTGGTATTTTGCAAGTCCTCCTAGAGAAGTTTCTTTGTACTCCTCTTTTAAGTCTCTTCCTGTTTCTCCCATAGTTTTTACAACTTGGTCAAAAGAAATGCTGTGCTTTCCATCTGTATATAAAGCATACTGTGCTGCATCTAAAGCTCTTACTGCTGCTGCTGCGTTTCTTTCTATACAAGGTATTTGAACATATCCTCCAACTGGGTCACAAGTTAATCCTAAGTGGTGCTCTAATGCCATTTCTGCTGCATATTCGATTTGCTCTAATGATCCACCTAATATGAAACATGCCATTGCTGCTGCCATCGCACAAGCTGATCCAACTTCTGCTTGACATCCACCCTCTGCTCCTGATATTGTAGCATTTTCTTTTATAATGTTACCTATTAGTCCAGCTATAGCAAGACCTTTTAATACTTCTTCATTTGTTAAGTTGTACTCCTCTTTTAAGGCGTACATTAACCCAGGAATTACTCCTGCAGCTCCACAAGTAGGGGCAGTAACAACTCTACCTCCTCCTCCATTCTCTTCAGATACAGCTAGTGTGTAAGCAAATATTCTTCCAACAAATCCACCTCTAGATTTATCGTTTCTTGCTTTTCTATAGAACGATTGAGCTCTTCTTTGTAATCTTATTGTTCCTGGTAAAATTCCATTTTTAGAAAGTCCTGATTGAACTGAAGCTTCTAAAGCTGTTCTTATTTGATCTAAGAAATACCAAATTGATTCCCCTTCATTTTCAGTAACAAATTCCCATAATTCTTTTTTATTTTTTTCACACCATGACATAATTTCAGCCATTGTTCCAAAAGAATAAACTCTTGATCCACCCTGTCTTTGTTGTCCTTCTTCCATTATAGTTCCTCCACCAACAGAGAATACTAACCAAGAATTTAACTCGTTTCCTTCATTATCTAAAGCGATAAACTTCATACCGTTAGTGTGATACGGATGAACATACTCTGGCATCCATACTATTTCTGTAGATTTAGGCTTTAACGTTTCTATTATTATATAGTCTGTTAAGTGCCCTTTTCCTGTTAATGCAAGTGATCCGTATAACTCTACTTTATAACTTGCTGCATTTGGGTTTTCTGCCTTAAATCTTTTTGCCGCTCTCTCTGGCCCCATTGTATGAGAGCTTGATGGTCCATTTCCAACCTTAAATAATTCTCTTAGTGAATCCATTTTTCCTCCTGAACTTTTAATTAAAAATTTTACTGTCTAATCTCTCCATTATAATTTTTAGCTATTAATTTTAAGATTTTATCAACAGTTATATTGATATCGCTTTCCTCAAGAGTTCCATCCTTCTTTCTTAAAACGATGCTTATAGCAACTGATTTTTTGTCAGCTTCTATTTTCTCTCCTTGGTAAACGTCAAATATAGCAACACTCTCAATTAGATTTGATGACTTTTTGATGTCTTCTAACATCTTTCCAACTAGTACATCTCTGTCTAAAACAACTGCTAAGTCTCTAGTAACTTCAGGATATTTTACAATTCTCTCATATTTAACTTTTTTGGCTCTATAATTTAATAGAGTTGTTAAATCAAGTTCAGCTACGTATGCTCTCTCTCTTTTAATGTCCATATTTTCCGCTAACTCTGGGTGAATTTCTCCAAAAGTTCCTATTTTAACTTTTCCTATTCTTATATCAGCACTTCTTCCTGGATGGAAGTTGTTATCCTCTGATCTATCTAATTGGTATCTAGTTACTCCCATGTACTCTAAGAATTTTTCAACAAATCCTTTTAAAGTATAGAAGTCCATTGCTTCTGGCTTTGGATCCCATAATGTTTTAAAAGTTTTTCCTGCAAGAGCTATTGAAGTTCTTAATGTTTCATTTGCTAATCCATCCTCTTTTGGAGTAAATACTCTTGATACCTCGAAGAATCTTAAACCATTTTGATTTCTATTTAAGTTATCTCTTACATTTGATAATAAACTATAAATTAATGTTGGTCTCATAACTGCCATATCATCACTAATCGGATTTGTTATTTCCAATGTAGGTTCTGTTATTCCTAACATTTTTATAGCATCTTTTGAAATGAAACTATAGTTTATTACTTCTTGTAATCCTAATTTTGCTAATATTTCTTTAGCTTCGTCAACAACAACTGTCATTGAATCTTTAACTCCAGGTCTTATGTTTTCTTCTGGCATCTTATTTTCTATATTATCAAAACCATACATTCTTATTATTTCTTCATAAAGATCTGCTGTTCTAGTCAAATCTCCTCTATAAGATGGTGGTGTTGCTATTATTGTTGTAGAGTTTAATGTTTTTATATTTATACCTAAATTAGTAAGTATCTTTCCTACTACATCAATCTCTATATTTTTTCCCATGAATTTTCTTAATTTTTCGATATTTAAAGGAATTTCTATTTTTTCATATTTTTCAATATATTTATCGATACATCCCTCTAAAACTTCTCCACCTGTTAGTTGAGAAATTAAATCTGCTGCTCTTTCTAAAACTTCAGCAGTATTTTCTATATCTAATCCTCTTTCAAATCTATAAGAAGAATCACTTGATAAGCCTAATTCTTTAGATGTTTTTCTTATGTTTTCTGGAGTAAAGTATGCACACTCTAAGAAAATTTCAGTAGTTTCTTCTGTTACTTTACTTGATTCTCCACCCATTATTCCAGCTATTCCTAAAGGTTTTTCAGCATCTGCAATAATAAGTTCGCCTTTATTTAGCTCTCTTTCAACACCATCTAGTGTAACTATTTTTTCACCATTTAGCGATTTTCTAACAATTATTTTTCTATCGTTGATTTTTGTTAAATCATAAGCATGTAAAGGTTGATTACATTCAAATAAAATATAATTTGTTGCATCTACTACATTATTTATTGGCTTTAATCCCATTGAGATTAATCTATTTTTTAACCACTCTGGAGACTCTTGCACCTTTATATTTTTTATAACTTTTCCTGAGAATCTTTTACATCTCTCTTTATCTTCAATTCTTACATCTATATGTCCAGTATTTATACTCTCTATTATCTTTTTAGATTCAAACTCAGGACATTTTATTTTTCTTCCATAATAAGCAGCTATTTCTCTAGCTATTCCTATATAAGATAAACAATCTGGTCTATTTGGTGTTATTTCTAGTTCAAAAATTACATCATTTAATTTTTTATAAACTCTGTACTCTACACCTAATGGAGCATCTTCTGGAAGTATTATAATTCCATCTCCATCATTTCCAAGTCCAAGCTCTACCTCAGAACAAAGCATCCCTTGAGACTCTACACCTCTTATTTTACTTTTCTTTATTTTAAAGTCTCCTGGTAAAACTGCTCCAATAGTTGCTACAACAACTTTATCTCCTAGTTTATGATTTGGAGCACCACATACTATTTGTAGCTCCTCCTCTTCACCTATATTAACTTTTAAAAGTGTTAATTTTTCAGCTTCAGGATGTTTCCCATACTCTGTTATCTGTCCAATAACTACTTTTGCTAATTCTTTTCCTTGCTCCTCTATAGCTTCAACCTCTTGACCGATCATAGTCAACGTGTTTTCTAGCTCTTTTATGTCCTCTTTTATATCGACATATTGCTTCAACCAATCCAACGAAATTAACATTATATGCCTCCACCTTTTATTTAAATTGCTTTAAGAATCTTACATCATTTTCAAAGAATGCTCTTAAATCATCAATACCATATCTTAGCATTGTAATTCTTTCTATTCCCATTCCAAATGCAAATCCTGATACTTCTTCTGGGTCATATCCTACAGCTTCTAAAACAGCTGGATCAACCATTCCACATCCCATTATTTCTAGCCATCCACTATGTTTACAAAGTCTGCATCCTTCACCTTTACAGATTACACATTGCACATCCATTTCAGCACTTGGCTCTGTGAATGGGAAGAAATGTGGTCTAAATCTAACTTTAGTTTCCCCAAATACTCTTGTTACAAATTGCTCTAACATAGCTTTTAAATTAGCAAAAGATACTTCTGGCCCTACCATTAATCCTTCCATTTGATGGAACATCGGTGTATGAGATATATCATAGTCATTTCTATATACTTTTCCTGGACAAACCATTCTAAACGGTGGCTGATGTTTTTCCATATATCTAGCTTGTACTGGTGATGTATGTGTTCTTAAAACTACATTTTCACTCATATAAAATGTATCTTGTAAATCTCTTGATGGATGTGTTTCTGGAATATTTAACGCATCAAAGTTATAAGAAGTAAATTCTACTTCTGGTCCCTCTGCAACATCAAATCCCATCTCCACAAATATATTTTTTAAGAAGTTCATAGTTTCTGTTATTGGATGTAATCCTCCTGTAGAAACTTCTCTCCCTGGAAGAGAAATATCTAGAGTTTCAGATTCTAACTGCTCTTTTTTTACCTTATTTTTAATCTCTGTTGTTTTTTCTTCGATTAAAGTTGTTATAACTGTTTTTACATCATTTACCATTTGTCCAAAAGCAGGTCTTTCCTCTGGCGATAAATCTCTCATAGATTTAGAAATTTCAGTAAACTCACCTTTTTTTCCTAAATACTTAACTCTAATTTCATCCATTTCTTGTAGTGTTGCTGCTTTTTGGATAATTAAACTAGCTTCATCCTTTAAAGCATTCAGCTTATTTTTCATTTGTTTCCTCCTAAAACAAGGCTTTTTATTTTATCTCTTTATAACTAAAAATTAGCTCTTTATTTTCAATTAGCAATACCCCATACCTATTATCCTTTAAAGCCCCTGGATTAAAATATTTTATTCCATTTTTTTCTTCATAATAAGGAATATGAGTATGCCCAAAACAAACAGCATCTACATCATATTTTTCAGCTATTGCTTCCAAAGTATACATCTCTTTTTTTACGTTATAAAGGTGTCCATGCGTTATAAATATTTTTATTCCATCTATATCAAATATTTCATTATCATTAAATTTTCTATCAAAAATATCACAGTTTCCTCTAACAATATAAAACTTTATATCTGGAAAAGCAAAAGAACACTCTTCACCATCCCAGCTATGATCACCTGTCCATATTATTATATTAGGACTTTCTTGTGATATTATATCATAAATTTTATTTGTGTTTCCATGAGAATCTGTAATTATTAATATTTTCATATTCACTCTATCCTATAAATATTGATGTTTGAGACTTTTCCATAATATTCAATCCTTTTTTTCCTGTAATTTTTTCAAAGAAATAACCTCTACTCAAATTCCCCATAATTAAAAGATCTAAATTATTAACTTCATTTAAGTACTCTTCTTTAGCTGTTTCTCCATCAAAATTCTTCCATTCTACAACTTTTTCTTTTTCTTTTAAATATTTTAATAATGTATTATCCTCTATCTTATAAAGTAAAGTTAACATTATAAAGTTTTTTATATCTGGAAAAATATTTATAAAAGAAAATACACTCTTATTTATTTTTACACCATCATCACTTGAAATTCCAACTTTTTCTAAAGATGTTATAGCTTTTTCTCCCACCATTACAATAGGTTTAAAGTGATTTTTCAGTACTGTTACAGCTGATTCTGATAAAGCTTCACCCTTTTCAAAAATCAATAAATCTGCAAGTTTCATATATTCTTTAATTATATCCCAAGGAAAACCAAATTCAACATTTAAAACTGAATTTATCCCTCTTAATTTCAATTTTTCTTGTAGATGTTTTACTTCCTCTTCTTCAAAAGCATCTCTTTCTTGTGAAAAGGAGTTATTACTTAAGTTTACTATCATTCCATCCATTGTTGCTGGTATAATCTCATCCCTTCTAACATCTTTTACATATAGTGGGACTATTTCGTATCCAAATTTCTCTTTAAAAAATATTGCGCTATCTATTAGTACATTTTTTTTTGATCCTTCTCCAAATACAACTAAAACTTTTTTCATAATAACTCCTCCTATAGACTTAAATTATTCTTGAGTTGCTTCTTCTGCATCTTCCTCTTTAAAACTTGCTATTGATACAACTTTTTCAGATTCTGATTCATTTACTCTCATAATTTTTACACCTTGAGTTGCTCTTCCAATTATTGAGATTTGATTTACTGAAGTTCTTATAACAATTCCTGACGATGTTATTACCATTAATTCCTCTTCATCTTTAACAGGTTTAACTGCTACAACTTCTCCATTTTTATCACTACATCTTATATTTATAACACCTTTACCACTTCTAGACTGTAATGGATATTCATCTACTCTTGTTCTTTTTCCATATCCATTCTCTGTAATAGTTAAAATAGTCTCATTTGCTGCATCATCTATTAATAGCGCTGATATTACTTTATCTTTAGCTCTAAGAGATATTCCTTTCACTCCACTTGTATCTCTTCCAGTTGGTCTAACATCATCTTTAGCAAATCTAATTGAGTGTCCTAATTTTGTCGCTAAGAAAATCTGTTCTTTTGAATCAACTGGTAAGATTCCAACAAATATTATGTCATCTCCATCTCTTAATTTAATTGCTTTTAATCCAGCAGTATTTATATTTTTATATTCACTTAAATTTGTCTTTTTAACCATTCCATCTCTAGTTACAAATACAAGCTCTTTATCTTGGCTAAACTCTCTTATTTTTATTATTTCTCTAACTTTCTCATCTTCCTTTAATTTGATTAAGTTTCCTATAAGTCTTCCTCTAGCCTGTTTTGAAGATTCTGGAATTTGATAAACTTTTAAGTGGAAAACTCTACCTTTATCTGTGAAAATCATCATTGTATCTAAGTTTGACATAACTTCCATTCTCTCAACAAAGTCATCTTCTATAGTATTTTGAGTTGAAACTCCTTTTCCACCTCTTTTTTGAGCTTTATATTTATCTAGCTCCATTCTTTTTACATACCCTCTATTTGTTATAGTAACAAGAACGCTATCATCTTTTATTAAATCTTCTGGTCTTATCTCTAGTCTCTCTTTTTCAATAGTTGTTCTTCTTGGGTCATTATATTTATTTTTTATATCATTTAATTCATCTTTTATAATTTCATAAACTCTATCATCATCTGCTAAAATTTTATTTAATTCAATTATTAAAGCTTTTAACTCTTCATGCTCTCTATCAATTTTATCTCTTTCAAGACCAGTCAATCTTTGTAATCTCATATCTAAGATTGCTTTTGCTTGCTCTTCACTAAATCCATACTTATCAATTAAGGCAATTCTAGCTTCATTACCATCTGCTGATCCTCTAACAATTTCAATAACTCTATCAATATTTTCAAGTGCTATTATAAATCCTTTTAATATATGAGCTCTTCTCTCAGCTTTATTTAAATTAAATTTTGTTCTTCTAGTTATAACTTCAAATCTATGTTTTAAATATTCATCTAAAATTTCTTTTAAGTTTAATACTCTTGGAACATTATTAACTAATGCTAACATAATTATTCCAAATGTTGTTTGAAGCTCTGTATATTTGTATAGTGAATTTAAAACTAATTCTGATTCTTCACCTTTTTTTAACTCTATAACTACTCTAATACCATCTCTATCTGACTCATCTCTTAAATCAGATATTCCAACTATTTTTTTCTCTTTTACTAAGTTAGCTATTTTTTCAATTAAAGAAGCTTTATTTAATTGGTATGGAATTTCTTTTATTATTAAACTTTCTCTACCGTTTTTTCCTTCTTCTATTTCAATTTTTCCTCTAACTCTAACTCTTCCTCTTCCAGTTGTATAAGCATCATAAATCCCAGCTTCTCCATCAATTATTGCTCCTGTTGGAAAATCTGGACCCTTTATGTATTCCATTAATTGAACCGGTGTTATTTCTTTATTATCTATTAAAGCTAGTATTCCATCTACAACTTCACCTAAGTTATGTGGTGGAATATTTGTTGCCATTCCTACAGCAATTCCTGTAGCTCCATTTAATAAAAGGTTAGGAAGCTTTGCTGGTAATACAATCGGCTCATCTAATGAATCGTCAAAGTTTTTTCTAAAATCTATTGTATCTTTATCAATATCTTCTAATAACTCATTACTTATTTTAGACATTCTAGCTTCCGTATATCTCATTGCTGCTGCTGAATCTCCATCGATAGATCCAAAGTTTCCGTGTCCATCAACAAGTTCATATCTATACGCAAAGTTTTGAGCCATTCTTACCATTGTATTGTATACTGCCGAATCTCCATGTGGATGGTACTTTCCTAAAACTTCTCCAACGATTCTTGCTGACTTTTTATATGGCTTATCACTTGTCATTCCCATTTCATTCATAGCAAATAAAATTCTTCTATGTACTGGTTTCAATCCATCTCTTACATCAGGTAATGCTCTACTAACTATTACACTCATAGAGTAATCTAGATAGGATTGCTTTAACTCTTCCTCTATATATCTATTATTCACATTAGACATTATTTATTCCTCCTAGAACATTATTTTTATTATTGTACCCATACATTTATATATCCAGATTTTTTACAAATTCTGCATGTTCTTCGATAAACTCTCTTCTTGGCTCTACTTTATCTCCCATTAGTTTATCAAATAATATATCGGCTTCTCTTGCATCATCAATTGTAACTTTTAATAAAGTTCTTGTATCTGGATCCATAGTTGTTTCCCAAAGTTGTCCAGGATTCATCTCTCCTAATCCTTTATATCTTTGAAGAGTATATCTTTTATCTTCACCCTCTAGTCCAGCTATGATTTCTTTTAATTGTCTATCAGTATAAGCATAAGATACTGTTCTACCTTGAGTTATCTTAAATAGTGGCGGTTGAGCTATAAATACATTTCCATTATGAATTAAATCTACCATATATCTATAAAGGAATGTTAATATCAGCGTTCTTATATGAGCTCCATCTACATCCGCGTCTGTCATTATTATTATTTTTCCATATCTTCTTTTTTCTATATTAAAGTTATCTCCAATACTAGTTCCAAAAGCTGTTACCATTGCTCTAATCTCTGCATTTTCTAACGCTTTATGTAATCCAGCTTTTTCTACGTTTAATATCTTACCTCTTAATGGTAAAATAGCTTGGAAAGATCTATCTCTACCTTGCTTAGCTGATCCTCCTGCTGAATCTCCCTCAACTATATAAACTTCACAATCATCAGGATTTTTTGAAGAACAATCTGCTAATTTTCCAGGTAATGATCCTATATCTAAAGCTGATTTTCTAAGTACTAACTCTCTTGCTCTTTGAGCTGCTTCTCTTGCTCTTTTTGAATTTAATATCTTTTCAACTATAACCTTTAAATCATTAGGTGCATCTTCTAAATACATCTTTATCTGAGCTCCTGCTACAGTAGAAACTATACCAGTTACCTCACTATTCCCTAACTTTGTTTTAGTTTGACCTTCAAATTGTGGTTGAGGAACCTTAACTGAAACTATTGCTGTTAATCCCTCTCTTATATCAGATCCTTGAAGTTTTCCATCTTTATCTTTTAAAAGTCCTGTAGTTTTCCCTAAATCATTTATTACTCTTGTTAATGCTGTTCTAAATCCACTTACGTGAGTTCCACCTTCATGTGTATTTATATTATTAACAAAAGAGTATATTGTTTCTCTTTGGTTTGTATTATACGTCATTGCTATTTCTACAGAAACATTATCAACTTCTCCACTCATATAAAAAGGAGCTTTCATTATTGGTGTGCTATCCTTTTCAATCTCTTTTATGTAATCTAAAATTCCACCTTCAAATTCTAAATTTACAACTTTTGCAGGCTCTTTTCTTAAATCAGATAAAACTATAGTAAGTCCTTTATTTAAGTATGCTAGTTCTCTTAATCTTGTTTCTAATGTAGAAAAACTATATACTAACGTTTCAAAAATTTCATAGTCAGCTTTAAATCTAACTGTAGTTCCACTATCCTCTGCAACACCAATTTCTGTTACATCCTTTTCTGGTACTCCTCTGTTATATTTTTGGTAATAAACTTTACCTGCTTTTCTTACTGTAACTTCTGTCCACTCAGAAAGAGCATTCACTACAGAAACTCCTACTCCGTGTAATCCTCCAGAAACTTTATAGTTATTATTCTCAAATTTTCCTCCTGCATGAAGAACTGTTAACACTATCTCTAATGCCGATTTTCCATACTTAGGGTGTATATCAACTGGAATTCCTCTTCCGTTATCTACAACTTCTATTATATTATCTGGTAATATCGATACTTCTATTTTTGTTGCATATCCTGCTAATGCCTCATCCACTGAGTTATCTACAATTTCCCATACTAGATGGTGTAGTCCTCTTTCTGAAGTTGTTCCTATATACATTCCAGGTCTTTTTCTTACAGCTTCTAATCCTTCTAAAACTGTAATATTTTCTGCTTGATAATTATTTGTTGTCATCTTTATCCTCCAATATCTTATCTGCAATATTTTTTAAAGAGCAGGGTTTACAAACAAAACCTTCTCCAAAAAACATCATTCCACAAATATCACATTTTTTATAGCCCTTTAATTTTAAGGCATCTTCTCGCTCTTTTGCTCTCTTTTTCAAAACCTCTATTTTCTCTTCTAAAGTTAAATCCTTAAGTTCTGAAATAAAATGCTCTTTTTTTTCTTCGCTAATTTTTTCATCCATAAATTCCACATAGTTACAACTTTGAACCTTTGAAACTTTAAATCTTATATCTTTTACATACTCTTTTTTTAAAATTTCTTGAACTTTTTTTAAATATTTATTTTTGTTCATAGACATATGATGAAGGTAGATACTATCCTCAACCAATACGTATAGAATCCCCTCTTTTATCCAAAGAGGTTCACTTTTTTTAGAAAATTTCCCAACAATATCTCTCCAATGTCCTCTTATTATACCTTCTTTTAACTTCCTACTTTTTACAATAGCTTCTTCCACTGCTTCACTTACATTCATAATGTCCATCTTGAATCTCTCCTTTATCAATTCTAAAGTTTTTAGATTCTATATTTAAATCAGTTGTTGAACTAATGAAAACTTGTAATTCTCTTTTTTTTAAATAATTTATAATACTCTCTTTTCTTATGGAATCAAAATAAGATGATATGTCATCTATTAAAAAAACTGGTGTTTCTCTTTTTTCTTTTATTACCATATCTATTTCAGATAATTTTAAAGAAAAAATTATCGATTTTTTTTCACCTTGAGATGAATAAGATTTAGCTTCTTTTCCATTTAAAAGAAATTTAAAATCATCTCTTTGTGGTCCTACTAAAGAGTATCCATAGCGTAGTTCTTGATACTTCAACTCCTGTATTTTAAGTTTTATTCTCTCTTCTAAATTCAATAATGTTGAACCTTTTATTTCTCCAAGAAAGCTCTCATATTTTAAATTTAACTCTTTCTTATTATCAAAAAGTTTTCTATAATTTAGATTTAATATTATAGAGATATTCTTTACATATTCTATTCTTTTCAAAATCACTTTAGCTGCTAATTTTATAAATTCTTCTTCATAAATTAGAAACATTTCATCTTTTATATTTTTTTCTTTTAAATACTTATTTCTTATTTTTAAAAGTTTATTATAATCTTTCAAACTCTTAAAATATTCAAAATTACTTTGAGCAATCTCTCCATCAAAAAATCCTCTTCTAAAACTAGGACTCCCAACTATTAACTCTATATCTTCTGGAATAAAAGTTACAATATTTACCTTTCCGTAAAATTCATCAAATGGAGTTTTTTTCCCATTATACTTATACTCTTTATGTTTTTTATCAATCTTAACACTCAAAGTTTTTTCAGAAACTAAATCTCTATAAGATATGTAGCTTCCCATTTTTTCTTTATTGTATTTTATCAATTCTATATTTTTTGAGGTTCTAAAACTTTTCCCAGTAGCACTAAAATAAATAGCTTCTAATATACTTGTTTTTCCTTGACCATTTTTTCCAAAAAATAGATTAAATCTTGAAGAAAATTGTATATTTCTATCCTCTAAATTTCTAAAGTTTATGTAATTCATTTCAAGAATTTCCAATGTTTATTTCACCCCAAAACTATAATAGATTTAAGCTACTACAAATACTAATCCTAAAAATTCAACCTTATCACCTGGATAAAGTTTTTTCCCACGTCTCTCTTCTACTTCTCCATTAACTTTTACTTGCCCATCTAAAATAAGCTCCTTAGCTTGGCCACCAGTACCAATTTCACCAGTAAATTTAAGAAATTGATCTAACTTAATAAATTCTGTAGAAATTTTTATCTCCTGCATCTTTACCTCCTAAAATATTTTTAGTCTATTATACATTTTACCATAAAACTAACTTTATTTCTATAAGATTTATCATGGTTTCATGAGGGTTTCTCCCTTTAAAATAATATTTTTATTAAATTTTATTATTTTTTTATTATTTTTCAATATAAAT
>NZ_KI518187.1 GCF_000479045.1 Cetobacterium somerae ATCC BAA-474 | reverse complement strand
TATAAACTTAAAAAAGTTTATACATCATAACTAAACACCGTTCAAGGTAGATCATAGTCTATATTTATTTGGGAATTTTATTGTTGAATTGAATTTAAAATGTTTATTTTTAAAACTTTTAATATGAATTTTATTTGAAAAGGTTTGTTTATATTCAGAATTTTAATTAAAAACAATACTTTTGTCAATTTTTTATTAGGGTTAATTTCAAAGTTTTTTTCGCTCTATTTCTATCCATTTTTTATTATTTATTAAAAGAAACCATTAAATTAAAAGCTCACTCAAGTATATTAATACTAATATACTTGTATAATTTGTTTATTTTTTAATCCTATTATATTCTTTTACTTTTTTCACTCTAAAAATAATTTATCTAAAAATAAAAAAAGAAAAGCCTATTTTTTAGACTTTTCTTAAGTAAATCGATATTCCTATTTCAATATTT
Organism: Cetobacterium somerae ATCC BAA-474; assembly: GCF_000479045.1. NCBI lineage: Bacteria > Fusobacteriati > Fusobacteriota > Fusobacteriia > Fusobacteriales > Fusobacteriaceae > Cetobacterium > Cetobacterium somerae. Next base: position 14,670 of record NZ_KI518187.1, on the reverse strand, counting down.
TTTTAGCTTCTATAAATCTTTGGAAAGCTGTAAACAGTACCATCACTGTAAATATATTTATTACAACTCCTGCATTTTCCTTTAAAAGTATTATTAAACTCAACATTAAAAACCCTTCAGTTCTTTCAGCTAATCCAGCTTGATAATAAAATGTCTTTTCTCCTTTATTTTCAGCTAGTGGCCCTGTCGTTAAAAATATTGTCATTGATATAATAATACTTACTGCTAAGATAAGAGATATAAAACTAAACTCTGTATATTTATACGCAACTCCTAAGATAACTGCACCTTCAACCATTCTATCAAAAGTAATATCCATTACAGTTCCAAAAGGTGATGATGATTTTATTTTTCTAGCTATTGTTCCATCTACAGCATCTAAATATCCAGAAAACCATAAAACTAAAACCGCTAGAATATTAAATCCAAAAGCTACTAAAACTCCACTAAAAATTCCCAACAACATAGCTATTATTGTAACTGCATTTGCACTTAAGCCAAATTTCATAGCTATTTCTGCTCCAACACCTATCAACGGTTGGATGTATTTTCTACAATGTGTATCTAACATCTATTTTTGCTCTCCTATTAAAATTTTCTCATTGTCATTGTAAATAAGAGATACTTCATCTCCTACTTTATATAAAAACTCTTTCTCTTCCACTAAAGTTATTTTTTCATTCTCCAAGGATACAACCACTGAATATCCCCCCATTTTAAAGTTTATTTCATGAACTATTCCCTTTAAATTTGAATTTTCTATAACTCTAATACTCTTCCCTCTAAGAGCAACAAACTTACAAGACTCTACTTCACACTTAAAAACCTTTTCAAATATCTCTTTTGAAAAGATATTTTCCACAGCTAATAACTTTGCTGTGTAAACATTTTTAGGATTATTATATAAATTTTTTGGAGTTCCATAGTCTAAAAGTTCTCCTCTAAACATAATTCCAATTTTATTAGACAAATAAAAGGCTTCCTCTCTATCATGAGTTACAAATATAATTGTAACTTTTAATTTTTTATGAAGTTTTTTAACCATCTTTTGCATTCTATCTCTTAAATTAAAATCTAAAGCTGAAAAAGGTTCATCCATCAATAAAAGTTTAGGTCTTGTCACTATGGCTCTAGCTATAGAAACCCTTTGTTTTTCTCCACCACTTAACTCACTGGGAAATCTTTTTTCTTTTCCCACTAAATCCATTTCTAATATAGCATCTTTAACTCTTTTTTCAATCTCATCTTTTGAGACCTTTTTAATTTTTAATCCAAAAGCTATATTTTCCCAAACACTTAGATGTGGGAGAAGTAAATCTTTTTGAAAAACCATAGCTACCTCTCCATCTTTTATCATTCTGCTTGGACTTTTTCCATTTATCAATATTTCACCACTAAAATCTTTATCTAAGCCCGCCACCAAATTTAAAAGAGTAGATTTCCCTGATCCAGATTGTCCTAATATTCCAATAAATTCACCATCTTCTATAGAGATATCTATATTTTTTAGTGAGAATCCAGAGAAGGATTTAGACACTCCCTTTATTTCTATCATTTAGTACTCTCTCTTTCTATAAATATTTTTTACTATTCGGTCTACTAAAAAAACTAAAAAGTATGTGAAAGCAACGTATATAATACTATAAACCGTTCCATTAGTAATGCCTCCATCAACTAAATACGGCATCATTAAAATTGGAAGTGTCATAATTTGACCTCCTCCAATTATAAAAGTTACTAGATATTGAGCTAATGAAACGATAATAACTAAAGACATTCCAACTAAAAATGATGGATAAATTATAGGCAAAGTTATTTTTAAAAAACGCTCTATGGCATTGGCTCCTAAAACTTTTCCTAAGTTTATATAATCTTTATTTAATGTCACATATCCTGCTCTCATACTTTGAATATAATAAGGCATTGTTGTCACGCTGTGAACAATGGCAACTCCCAATGCTGTTTCTATTAAATTCAATTTTATAAATGCAAATTGAATTCCCATTGTACTAACCATTGTTGGAATAATTAGTGGAAGGATGATTAAAAACTCTATAAACATCTTTCCTCTAAAATTTTCCCTAGCCATAAAAGAAGCTATGGGAGTTCCAATTATAAAATTTATAAACATTGTTATAATAACAACTAAAAGTGTAGTCATTAAGCTATCATAAGTTTTCCCTGATTTTAACACATATTCCCACATCTTAAAATTCATACTATTTAAAAATATTCCAATAAAAGGCAATAAAAATATTAAGGATAATAAAAAATATATAATCCATAAAAATAATTTTTTCATTTTACCACTCCCTTTCCTGGAATTTCGTAAAAAATTTCAAAGCTAAACACATTATTCCACCAAATAATAAACTTATACTTGAGATTAAAATGTTCATAACCATTATTTTTCCTCTCAAATCTAAATTGCCTTTTGTATATGTATCAAACACTAGTACAGAAAGTACCCTAGGATGAGTAACCCCTAAAATATATGGTGTTTCAAAGGCTGCAAAAAGATATGTTAAAACTATAAAAAAGCTAATACTTAAAGTTGGAAAAACCAGTGGAAAAACTATTTTTTTAAAAAAAGCAACATTACTTAAATTATATATTTTTCCCAAAGAATCCCACTTTTTATCGATTCTAAAAACTACAGGAAGACTCATCATAGTCATAAATGGTAAAGCCTTCCAAACATAAGTCAGTATTATTCCAATTCCATATTGATCATTTGTCAATATTGGAAACTCATCCATAGAAGATATTATCCCTATTTTTAATAAAAAATTACTTATTACTCCTCTTCTCATAAGTAGAAGTAGTATTCCATATGCACTTACTAAATATGGAACAAATACTGGTGCTTCAATAACTTTTTGAAAAAATTTTGTATAAAAATATCCTTTTCTCCTACTTAGAAAAACTAGAAATATAACAATAACTGTCAATATAAAAGCTAAAAGAGCAGCAATACTATTTATTTTTATAGTGTATATTAAACTTTCATAAAACTCTTTTGAAGAAAGAACGTCTCTATAATAATCTAGAGTAAAATATGATTTTGTTAGAATTCTATTGTAACCTAAAGAGGTCATAAAAACATAGTACAGACCATACAGAAAGAAAAATGTCATATATAATAAAAAAGGCATTATATAGATAAATTTTTTAATTCTTTCCAACGTTCTCTAGCCATCCCTCTTCTATAATTGTAAGTTTATCAGGTGTTAGTTCCATCACTCTTTTTTCTTGTAGCTCCTCTGAAGATGGAATTTTCCCACTTTTATTTAAATCAAAGAATTTTTTTACAGTTTCAGGAGGTAGTTTTTTCATATCTAAGATATTAAAATCTCCCCAATTTTTAGGTTCCTGTTTCAATAGTTGTAACTCTGGAGATACTAATTCATTTATTACAGCTATAGCTCCATCTTTATTTTGAGCATTTGCAGGTATAGCTAAATAGTGATTATTAAATAAAGTTCCTTTATTTAATAAAAAGCTCTTTGATGTTTCAGGATAATCTCCTGATTCTATTTTTGAATTTACTTTATTTATAGTGTATCCCATAGTCACATCCACTTCTCCAGCTGAATATAGAAGATCTAATTTCCCTTCTGACTCAGGATAAGTTTCACCTTTTCTCCATAAATAAGGTTCAATCTCATTTAAATAGTTCCAAACTATATTTAAATTTTCTTTAAACTCTTCTGGAGTCATATTTTGAATATTATCATAACCTAACATATCAATTGTTATATTTCTTACAAAAGCACTTCCTGTAAAATTAGTTGCATTTGGATAAGTAAATCTACCTGGATTCTTTTTTACATACTCTGTTAAAGTCTCCCAACCAGTAAATGGTACCTTTCCATTTTTAGTATTGTATATAAAATTGAACTGAGCTTCTCCAAATGGAACCTCTAATCCATTAATATCCTCTCCAAAATCTTTAACTGTTGTACTCTCTTTTAATAAGTCTTTATTTTTAATGCTTCCTAAAGTATTTTCTGTTAAAACTCCAGCATCTTTTAAAGCTTTAAAGTTTTCACCATTTACCCATAAAACATCTATAACTCCATTTTTTTTCCCAGCTTGTTTCTCAATTATTAATTTATTTACAACATCTTTTATATCCACAATAGGAACTCTTTTTAAATTTATATTTTCATTTTCCAACACTTTAGGAACGACTACATCATCCATAAAAGTATTAATCTCTTTAGAACCACCCCACATATAGATATTAACATCTTTATTTTTTTCTTTATTACAACTTGTTAGCATTCCCAAAACTAACAATGAAAGTGTAAATAATTTAATTTTTTTTCCCATTTTTAATCCTCCTACTGTTTAATAAATAAGGGGAGATATCTTTCTCCCCTTTTTTTATTATAACCTATTTATTATAGTGTTACGAGTTTTTCTTTGATTTTTTTGCTATTATTTTTGTTATTATAGTTAGACCAAAGAATATAAGTGATGCCAATATTGACATCTTAACAGCTGTTTTCATATCCCCTGAAGCAACCGCTCCTGCTAGAAGTACAAATACCGATGTTCCTGGTAAAATAAAAATTGTTGATAATAAAGAGTATTGAATAAAACTTATTGGCGTTAATCCATAAACATAATTTTGAATTCCAAAAGGAAATATTGGTAATAATCTTGTTGTTGCAAGAATAAACCAACCATCATTTTTTACACCTTCATTTATTTTTTTAAAAACCTCTGTATTTCCAAATTTTTCTTCAATAGGTTTTCTAGCAATATATCTTGCTATTAAAAATGATAAAGACAATCCTAAGCCTGCACCTATAGCTGTGTAAACAATTCCCATCACAGCTCCAAATATTAATCCTCCTGCTAAAGTCAGTGGTAAAACAGATATACAAGTTGTTGTTACAATAGCATATAGTCCTATGTATACTATTGGTCCCCATACACCCAAACTTTTAATTAATATTTCTAACTTTTGTCTATCTTTTAAATATTCTAAAGCTCCAGATTTTACTATTCCTATTACAACAACAATTAAAACACATACTGTAATAATTAATTTTACTGAATTTTTTTTCTGATTCATTTAACTCTCCCGTTTGTTAAGTTCCAGTTTTGATTTATATCTTGTTAGCCATTGTTTTACTGGGCCCATATTTCTTTTCTTAGCTTTTGATTTTTTATATTTATCTCCAAATATTAAATCAACTATGTGAAGAGCATCTGCTCCACCATTTTCCATAGATTCTCTACATGCGGCACAATATGTCACCATATGACCTGTTGTTGTTTCTTTAGCTCTTCTATTCATAACTTTTTTAGCCACCTCTGGAACAGCTGGAACTATCATTCCACCAAATCCACAACATCTAGTTTTCTCTCTAGAATTTTCCAACTCCTCTACTTCATACCCCAACTTTTCCATAATCCATCTAATCCCATCATGAATTTTTGTTACATTTCTAGTTGGGCATGAATCATGTATATTAAACTTTACATCAGAGCCTTTTCCTATACCAAGTTGAGATTCTGGTAATCCAATCTCTGGCAATAGTTCCCATAAGGATATCACATTTTGCTTTCCATATGTACCAAATATTCCATAACACGATTGACAAGCAACAATAATAGTTTCTGCTCCAACCTTGTCTAGCTCCTCTTGAACTGTTTGGAATCTTTCTTTAAAAAGTTCATCTTGCCCTAAAGCTTTAGGTGGTTTTCCACAACATTTCAATAGAGAACCAACTTCTCCGCCTAACTTATTTTGTAAGTGATCCATAATATTTCCAACAGCAACTGAGTTGTATGATGGTAGAGAACATCCTGGGAAGAATACATATTTTGTTTTCTTTCCATTAGGAGCAGTATTTGTTGTATTAAATAGTTTTGAATATCCTAAATACTGGTGTGCTTCAATCGCTTTATGCCCTTTCATTGGAGATTTTCCACCATTATCTTTTATATATTTACTTCTTAAATCACTAAAGTTTGATTTTAAATCAAGACTTTTTGGACATTTTAAAGTGCATTGATTGCACATATTACAAGAGTAAGATATCTTTGGATCTACATTTTCATAACCTTTTTCTGCATATTCTGTAAAAAGAGTTTTTGGACAATCCGTATAGTCATTTAGCATACTACACTCTTTCATACAAAGTTTACACTCGCATTTTAAACATCTATTTGCCTCTTTTATAGCTTCCTCTTTTGTAAATCCTAGATTTTCACCATTCACTATTTTAGGAATAACTCTTTCATTTTTTCCAAAAGAATTCCAACCTTCAGGTAAATACTCTGTTGGTAGATATAACTTTGTTTGATAACCACCCTCAGCTTCTAAAGATCTTCCCTCTTTTAAATCTTTTCCATTTAAAAATCTATCTATTGATTTAGCTGCTCTTCTTCCCTCTGACATAGCTTCTACAACAATACGTGCACTTGCACAATTTCCAGCTACAAAAACTTTTTTATTATTTATTAATTGTAAAGTTAACTCATCAAAAACAAATGAACTCTTTGCATTTTTTCCTGTGGCAATTAAAATTGCATCATAATTTTTTTCTAACTTCTCAAAAGAAATATCTTTCCCAATCTCTGTTGAAAATTGAATATTAATTCCTAATTTTTCTAGCAAAGAGTATTCTCTATCTATTACCTCTCTTGGAAGCTTATGCTCTGGAATTCTAACTCTCATCATTCCACCAAACTCAGATGATCTATCAAATATTGTAACTTCATATCCTTCTTTAGCTAAATCTATTGCACCTTGAGCACCTGCTGGCCCCATACCGATTATAGCTATCTTTTTACCATTCTTACTTTTTACACTTATATCCCAATCTTCTTCATTATCAAAATTATCTGCTGCATATCTTTTTAATGTAGCTATTGCTATTGGTGAGTCCTCTTTTCCTCTTCTACAATTTTGCTCACAAGGATGAGCACAAATTCTTCCTAATACTCCAGGTAGAAAAAGAGTTTCTCTAATAACTTTTATCGCTTCTTTTCCCTTATCTTCTCCAATCAATCTCACATAAGTTTTAGCATCTGTGTTCATTGGACAACTGCTTTTACAAGCTGCCTCAGAAGCACCCATACAATTTTCAATAATATCTTTCATTCTTTCTCTTCCTATATCTTTATATTTTTTATTTCTTATATTATACCCTTTTTATCTATAATATTAAACATATCTTTTTATTTACACTCTTTAATTTTGAAAAATAAAAAATTGGGTAAACTAAAAAATCATTACCCAATCTCTTTACTTTTATTTTGTTATTTTCTCAATAATCTCTTCAATAGATTGCTTTCCAAAAGAGATATCTTTATCATTTATAATTAAAGCTGGAACTCCCATTATATTATATTTGCTTTTTAATTCTGGAAATGCAAATATATCTATCATTTCAGCTTGAACATTTGAATTTTCAATAGCTAACCTTTGTGCTCCTGTAACTACCTCTGGACAAAGGGAACAAGAAAGTGAAACTGCAATTTTAAGTTTTACTTTTTTATCTATACTTTGAATTTTTCCTTTTAGCTCTTCATTTAACTCTTGACCTGGCCCAGCTATATTATATAAAGCTAAAATAAATGAGTTAAGCTCATGACCACTTGGAAGTCCTGAGAACTTAACACCTCTAAAGTTGTCATTAGAATCTAAAATAGCAATAGTTGGAGAACAATCTAATTCTATTTTTTTCTCTAATTCAAGATTCTCATCTTTTTTATAAAACTCTAAAGTTATTTTATCTGAGATATCACAAATTTCAGTTAAAAATTCTTTGATATTTACTGAAAGGTCATTATCATTTAGTATAGAAACTATTTTTATACTACTTTGGAATCTTTCAAAGATACCTTTTAGCTGAGAAACTATTCCTTCATCTAAAAACTTAGATTTAGATTCCTCCTTAGAAATATCAGAAGTTTTTGGATGTTCCTTTTCCTCTTTTTCAATTCCTAAAGCCTCTCTTTTTTCTTCAACAACTTTTTCTAAAACTGTTGCAGCTAAAGCTCCATCAGCAACGGCTGTAACAACCTGTCTTAATCTCTTTGGTCTAATATCCCCAACAGCATATACATCTTTAACGTTTGTTTGTAAATCTCCATCAGTTACTATATATCCTTGAGAATCTAAATTTACATGATTTTTAAATAGATCACTTTGCGGTTTATATCCAATGAAAACAAAAACACCAAAAGATTCATTATCTGGAGCAGTATACTCCCAAGTTGTATTTGTGAGATTATCTTTAAAGATAGCTTTTCTAAGTTTAGTATCTCCTGTTACTTCAATAATTTGAGAATTAAATCTCACTTCAATTTTTGGATGTTTTAAAACTTTTTCAGCTATAGATTTAGCACATGTAAACTCAGGTTCTCTAGCTATAATTGTAACTTTTCTTGCAAATTTAGTTAAAAATATAGCTTCTTCAGCAGCAGCAAATCCCGCTCCAATAACGAAAACGTCAAGACCAGTGAAAAACTCACCATCACAAGTTGCACAATATGCAACTCCTCTACCTGTAAACTCAACTTCTCCAGGGAATCCTAACTTTCTTGGGTTTGCTCCAGTTGCAATAATAACACTTAAAGCTTTATAAGTTCCAGAAGTTGTTTCAACTTTTTTAATCTCATCTTTAAAATCCATATTTGTAACTTCTGATTTTAAAAATTCTACACCAAATCCAAGAGCTTGCTCTCTCATTTGCTCTCCTAAATGATGACCTGATATCTCTTTAATCCCTGGATAATTTACAACTTCAGAAGTAGTAGTTATCTGTCCACCAACTTCAGATTTCTCTATAATAAGTACATCCATTTGAGCTCTACCAGCATATATTCCAGCTGATAATCCCGCCGGACCCCCACCAATAACAATTAAATCATATATTTTATCCATAATTCACCTCTTAATTTAAGTATATATGTTATTAAAAATTGAAAGGCACCCTATAGTGCCTTTCAAAAGAGTTTAAATTTTTCCAACTAGATCTAAAGATGGTTTTAAAGTTTCTGAACCTGGTTTCCATTTTGCAGGACAAACCTCTCCACCGTGCTCAGCTACAAATTGAGCAGCTTGAACTTTTCTTAAAAGCTCTGCAGCATCTCTTCCAATTCCTAAATCATGAATTTCATATGCTACGATTTTTCCCTCAGGATTTATAACAAAACTTCCTCTTAATGCTAATCCCTCTTCAGGAATTAAAACACCAAACATCTCTGATATTTTTCTTGTAGGGTCTGCTACCATAGGATACTGTATTTTCTTTATAGTATCAGAAGTATCATGCCATGCCTTATGAACAAAGTGAGTATCTGTTGAAACTGAATAAATTTCACAATTAATCTCTTTAAACTTAGCATAGTTATCAGCTAAATCTCCTAACTCTGTAGGACAAACAAAAGTAAAATCTGCTGGATAAAAGAAGAAAACTGACCATTTCCCTTTTATAGACTCGTTTGTAACTTCAACAAAGTTGTTGTTGTGGTAAGCTTGTGCTTTAAATTCTCCGATATTTTTTCCAATTAATGACATGTAATAACCTCCTATATATTTATAATTGTTTTTGTTTTGTAATGATTACAAACTAATAATACTACACTTTTTTAGTATTGTCAATATTTTATTTAAAAATATTTTGATAATAAAAATATAATCTAAAATAGTTATTCAATATAGGCTCTTACTTTCCTTTTTTATTTTCTTTTTTAATATTGAGGATTTATATGAACCATGCAGTGTTTAGCTTCAGAAAAAGATTCTTCAATTTTATTATGAACTTTTTCAGCTATTATATGTGCTTCATTTAATGAGATATTCCCATCTACAGCAATTTCTAAATCTATATAAAATTTAGCTCCAAAAATTCTAGTTTTTAAAGAATCAACTCCCTTTACACCAACTTCTTCTAAAGTCAATCTTTTTATCTCCTCTACAATCTCTTCGTCACACGAAACATCCACTATTTTTTCAACTGCATCTTTTCCAATATCATATGAAACTTTTAATATTATAATAGCAATAACTATAGCTGCCAAAGGGTCAAGTATTTTAAATCCAATGATAGATCCACCGATACCAACCAAACTTCCAACTGAAGAAAAAGCATCTGATCTATGATGCCAAGCATCAGCTATAAGAGATGGTGAGTTTATTTTTTTAGCTGAATTTCGAGTATACCAATACATCCACTCTTTAACAAAAATTGATAATATCGCTGCTACAAGTGCTAAAATTCCAGGAGCAGGTAAATCTCCATTAAGAGCTTTTTCTATTCTTCCAATCCCTTCATAACCAATTCCCAATCCTGTTAATCCCAATAATACAGATAAAAATATAGCAACTATACACTCTAATTTTTCATGTCCATATTGATGTTTTTCATCAGCATTCTGTCCCCCTATTTTCACACCTATTATAACAATAAATGTACTAAGTACATCACTGGCAGAGTGAACTGCATCTGATATCATAGCTCCTGAATTTGCAAGTATTCCAGCTACTAGTTTAATTACAGAAAGTAATATATTTACAAAAATACTGACTTTTGAAACTCTCATTGCAATTTTACTTTCACTATTTAATTGTTCCTTTAAAATATTAACCATTTTCCCTCCAATAAAATAAAATAAAAAGGGACAACAATTTTCCTTATAGAAAATCGTTGTCCCATGATTTTTAATCTCACTGCATCAATTAAGACGCCCGGCATGTGTTAGCCTGATCAACTCTAAAAGAGTATAACCTATCTGTACTGCAAAATCAAGTAATTTTTAACTTTTATAATAACTTAAAAAATTTTAGTAATTTTCTGCTCTTACTTCAAAGAAACTTTGCGAGTAAGAACATACTTCACAACTTTCTGGAGCTTTTTTACCCATAACTAAATGACCACAGTTTATACATTCCCACATAGTTTCATCTGCTTTTTCAAAAACTGCTTTCATCTGTACATTATTTAAAAGCTTACGATATCTTTCTTCATGAGCTTTTTCTATTTTAGCTACAGCTCTAAATTTTTTAGCAAGATCATAGAATCCTTCAGCTTCAGCTTCTTCAGCAAATTTACTATACATATCTGTCCACTCATAATTTTCACCTTCAGCTGCATGAAGTAAATTTTCACTTGTATCTCCAAGCATTCCTAACTCTTTAAACCATAACTTAGAGTGCTCTCTCTCGTTATCTGCAGTTTTTATAAATAGGTGATGAATTTGTTCATACCCTTCTGTTTTTGCCACCTCTGAATAGAATGTATATTTATTTCTAGCTAAAGACTCACCAGCTAAAGCATCTAATAAATTTTTCTCAGTTTTAGTTCCTGCATATCTATTAGCATTTCCTTCAACTTTTTTCTCCTCTATTTTTTCAAAAACACTTGCTGGCTGCTTACAAAGTGGACAAATAAATCCCTCTGTTAACTCTCCCTCGTATATATACCCACAAACTGTACATCTATATTTTTCCATTTTCTTTCCTCCTAGTTCTTCACTTCTATCATAATAATTGGTATGTAACATTTTTTCTGCTAACTCACTTAAAGGTTTCTCATAAAACTCTTTATATAACTCAATAATCTCTGAATTTTCATGACTAAGTCTAAGTTTTAATTCAGAATCTCTTTTATATAAACCTTCAATACGTTTTTCTCTTAACTTATCACCTTTTAATATTGTGCCTTTTGGTTGACCTCCTCCACCGATACACCCACCAGGGCAGGTCATAACTTCAATAAAGTGATATTCCTTATCTAAATTTTTAATATTTTCTATGAATTTTGTTGCGTTGTCTGTTCCAAAAATTACAGCCACATTTATATTTAATCCCTCAATATTTAAAGAAGCCTCTTTTACTCCTTCCATTCCACGTATCTCTTTAAGATTATAAAGCTCCAACGGCGGTTGTTTTTTAGTTAGATATGCATATGCTGTTCTTAAAGCTGCTTCCATAACTCCACCTGTATTTGCAAATATAACTCCTGCTCCTGAAGCCTCTCCCATAAATTTATCATAATCAGCATCAGGTAAAATTTTAAAATCTATTTCTTCCTCTTTTGCCCAAAGAGCTAACTCTCTTGTTGTTATAACAAAATCCATATCTCTTAAATTTTCTATCTCATTATAATGAGCTGACGCATTCATTTCATCTCTTTTTATTTCAAATTTTTTAGCTGTACATGGTGTCACAGCAACATTTATTATTTTTGTAGGATTAATATCCATCTTTTTAGCAAAATATGTTTTTATAGTTGGTCCTTGCATTCCAATTGGACTTTTTGCTGTAGAAATATGTGGTAAAATTTCAGGGTGAAAAATTTCAACATATTTTACCCAAGCTGGGCAACAACTTGTAAATTGTGGTAATGGTTTATCATTTCTAGTTATTCTGCTTAAAAGTTCACTAGCCTCTTCTACAATTGTCAGATCCGCTGCAAAATTTGTATCAAGAACATAACTTGCACCTAATTTTTTTAACAGTGCTACCATCTTCCCTTGAACAAAGCTTCCGTCATCCATTTGAAACTCCTCACCTAGAGCAACTCTAACTCCAGGAGAAGTTGAAAATATAACTATATTTTCTTTATTTTTAATTAATGATTTTAATTTTTTATAATCATAAACCTCTGTAATACTAGATGTTGGACAAACATTTGCACACTGTCCACACTCTATACAAACAGCTACATCATTGGTTTTATCCAAAGAATAATTATTATTTACACCCACATAATTATTGCAAACCTCTTTGCATTGCCCACATTTTATACAAAGTTTGTCATCTCTAGTTATAGAGTAACTATCCTCATTGATAGCTACTCTTATATTTTGTGATAGATGCTTACTCATAACTGCCTCCCCTTAGAAATTTTTAGGTTGTAACATAAAGTAAGCTTTTGGATGCTTACAAACTGGACATAACTCTGGAGCTGACTCTCCTGTATGTATGTGCCCACAGTTCATACATTCCCACTCTTTTACTGATTCTCTTTTAAATACATTTCCTGATTCTATATTTTCTAAAAGCTGTTTGTATCTAGCTTCATGTTGTTTTTCTATTTTTCCAACCTCTTCAAAAAGAATAGCAATATCTTCTAATCCCTCTTCTCTAGCTTCTCTGGCAAAAGTTGCATACATATCTGTCCACTCATAATTTTCACCTTCAGCTGCATCTTTTAAATTCTCAATAGTAGAAGCTACTGTTCCTCCATGAAGAAGTTTAAACCAAATTTTAGCATGTTCCTGCTCATTATGAGCTGTCTCTTCAAATAATTTAGCTACTTGAACATACCCATCTTTTTTAGCTTTACTTGCATAGTAAGAATATTTGTTTCTTGCCATAGACTCTCCTGCAAAAGCTTCTAATAAATTTTTTTCTGTTTTTGTTCCTTTAATATTGTTCATTGTGCCCTCCTGTTCTTAAAACTATATTTTTATAGTTTTATAAATTTGTAATTATTACAAACTTGATATGAGTATACACCTTTGATTTTAAATTTGCAAGCTATTTTTTCAAAAAATAAAAGAGAAAAATAGCTCTCTACTCACACTATCTTTCTCTTTTCATTTATATTATCTTTCTTTTTTATTAAATTATTATATTATTTTGTTTAAAAAATTTTATTTTTGGTTAAAAGTCCAAGCTAAAACTCTACTGATTTTTTGTCCTTGGCTCATCTCTAAAACTTGACACTTAGCTCCTAATTTTTCAAGAACTTTTATTGTTGGTTTTACATTTTCTTTATTTGAAATTAAAGATGTAAAATAATATACTTGCGAAGCAAAAAGAGCACTCTCTTTTGCCATTTTTTTTAGGAACAAACGCTCTCCACCTGGACACCATAGCTCAGCTTTTTGTCCACCAAAGTTCAATCCTTTTTGAATATTTTTATTTCCCTTGTTTAAATTATCAACTTTTCTCTGATTAGCTTTTAAAGCGTCCTCTAAAGATGAATGAAAAGGTGGGTTACACATAGTTAAATCAAAACTATCATTTTTTTCAATAACTCCAACAAATATATGGTTTCTATCTTTTTGAAGTTTAAGTTTTACTTTATTTTTTAAATTTTCATTTGAATCTATTATTTTTTGAGCGTTCTCAATTGACTTAGGATCTATATCTGAAGCTGTGTAGTTCCAACCAAAAGTTTGACTACCTATAATTGGATAGATACAATTTGCTCCAGTTCCTATATCTAATACATTTACATTTTTCTTTTTAGTTAATAAGCCTGCTATGTAATGGATATAATCTGCCCTTCCTGGTATAGGTGGACATAAAAAACCTGCTGGAATATCCCAATTCTCAATATTATAATATGTTTTTATTAACGCTTTATTTAAACAGATAACAGCTTGATTATCACTAAAATCTATTGTATCTTCACCTATTGGATTTTTTATAATAAATGATTTTAATTCAGGCAACTTTTCAATTAAAATCTTAAAATCATATCTTCCTTTATGAGGATTATTTGGATGCAGCTCCCCTTTTTTTATTTCTTTTTTCAATAGAAACACTCCTTGTATCTTAATGTTTATTTTTTAATTTTATTTATATATTTTAACATTAAATCTCAAGTTTGTTAATACTTTGAGATTTAATGTTAAGAAAAAATTCATTTTTTTAATATTTATAAAAATTAATACGAACAAAGTTTT
>NZ_KI518186.1 GCF_000479045.1 Cetobacterium somerae ATCC BAA-474 | reverse complement strand
AAAATAAATAATTTTATATAGAGTTAAAGTCATTATATAATTGTTTTAATTTTTTCTTTTCAAAATAATAATGTATTTTAAAGAACGGAGACGTTATAAATTTAATAATTGGATATGGAGAAAATATAATCCAATATTTAAAAAAACTTAGATAGATTATCATTGATTCTAAAAGTTTACTACGTCTGTTATAGAGAATCCCTTTTCCTTGAGAAAATTTTTCAATTTTATTTAAAGCATATAAGTGAAGTTCGTATGAACTTTCATAATAATTTTTTAAATTCATTTTCAACAAATGGTGAATAAAAAGACATAATTTAGCTTCACTATAATTAAATTCAAAACAGTAAAGAGCTAAATTGTAAAAGTAATCTGTTAGTTTCTGATAGTAAACTTTTAATTTAGCAAGTTGAATTAGTAGATGTTTCATAAATCGCCTCCTAATAAAATTCATTTTTTTGTTTTTAAATATTGTAAAAAAGAAAATAATTCATCAAGTGTTCTTTCAGAAGAATTATCTAAAACATGTAATAATAGTTTAATATTTTCTGGAGTAATTTTTAAATAGAAAGAAGAAAGGATTTTTTCAACTTCATTAGCGGTATATAATTTTTCAACCGAAATTAAATTATCATTATTAAAATCTTCTTCATCTAAAAAGTTAACAATTCTATATAAAGATTTATAGTCAACATTTAAAAGTTTCGCCAATTTTTTTAATTGAAATGGATTGATTTTTATTTTAGTTCCATGCTCTATTTTATGTAAATCAGATATATTTATTTTTGCAAGATCCGCTAATTGAGTTAACGAAATATCTTGAGATATTCTCAATTTTTTTATGTAATTACCTAGTTCTATTCTATTTTCTTGAGGAGTTTCAAAATTTTGTTCATAAACTAACTCTTCATATTTTTTTAAATTCATAAAATTTTCTCACTTTCTAAATGTTTTTTTCAATTATAACATATTTTTTTCAAAAAGTCTTTACAATGTCAAAAAATAGTGCTATGCTTTCACTAAAGCAAAATACTTGCGAAAACAAATATTTTTTTTTATTTTGCTTTATCTAAGGAGGACTTTTTTATGAAGATTAAAGAAGACAAATTTTATACTGCTAAAGAGGTAGCTGAAATGATTAAAATGTCAGAAATGTCAGCTTATAGGTTAATTAGAAAAATGAATGCAGATTTAGAAAAGGAGGGGAAAATAGTGATTAAAGGAAAAATAAGTAAACGATATTTTGAAGAAAAAACAGGTATTTGATAAAAAAGGAGGAGAGATGCCAGTTTATAAAAATAAAAAAACAGGTAAATACTATGTATCTTTTTACTATACAACATGGGAAGGTAAAAGACAAAGAAAGAAAAAAGAAGGATTTTTAAAGAAAAGGGACGCTGAAAGTTATGAAAGAAATTTTATAGTAAAAAAAGAAGGTGGAGGAAATTTAACTTTTGATCTACTAGTTGAAATGTATTTAGAAGATCAAAAGGTTAGAGTAAGACCTACAACATATGAGCTACAGAAGGGCATAATAATTAAGCAAATACTGCCTTTTTTTAAAGATATGGAAGTAAAGGAAATAAAAGTAGTTAATATCAGACAATGGCAAAATAATCTATTAGATAGAGAAAATAAATATTCTGAGACATATTTAAGAACCTTAAATACTAGACTTAGTGCTATATTTAATTATGGAGTAAAAATTCATAATTTATTGGCAAATCCATGTAGAAAATGCGGAACAATAGGAAAGAAAAATGCTTCAAGTATGAAGTTTTGGACTAAAGAAGAATATAATATTTTTATACAATCTTTAGAAAATAATTTTATGGCAAAAGTAATATATGATATATTTTTTTATACTGGTATGAGGTTAGGGGAGTTACTAGCTTTAACATTAAACGACATTGATTTTGAAAAGAAAATAGTGAAAATAAATAAAACATGTGCTAGATTAAAAGGAAAGGATATTATCCAACCACCTAAAACTCCAAAAAGCAATCGCGAGATACAAATACCAGAATTTTTGAGTAATGAAATACAAGAGTATATTAAAAAGCTATATGATTATAAGGCTAATGAACACCTCTTCCCAGTTACAAAAGATTATTTACATAAAGTAATGAAGAGAGGGGCAAAAGAAACAGGAGTAAAAAGAATTAGAATACATGACTTAAGACATTCCCATGTAGCGTTATTGATAGAGATGAATTTTTCACCTTTACTTATAGCGGATAGGGTAGGGCATGATAATGTTCAAACAACATTACAAACTTATGGACATTTATATCCAAATAAACAAGTAGAAGTTGCAATAAAACTAGATGAACAAATGAGAAGTGAAAAAAATGATAAAAAATAGAGAATGGTACGCTTTCGTACGTTGTGGAATAAAAAAAACGCGTAAACCCCTAATTAAAGAGGCTTACACGCCTTGGCCGGTTTTATTCCCACTCTATTGTAGCAGGTGGCTTAGATGAGATATCGTAAGTTAATCTGTTGATTCCCTTAACCTCATTTATAATTCTATTAGAAACTTTATCTAAGAACTCATATGGTAATCTAGACCATGTAGCAGTCATAAAGTCAATAGTGTTAGCTGATCTTAAAACAGCAGTGTACTCATAAGTTCTTTCGTCTCCCATAACTCCAACTGACTTAACAGGTAAAAGTACAACGAAAGCTTGGCTAACCTCTTTATATAAATCAGCAGCTCTTAACTCTTTAATAAAGATATCGTCAGCTTCTCTTAAGATATCAGCTTTCTCTTTATCAACTGCTCCTAAGATTCTGATTCCAAGTCCTGGACCTGGGAATGGGTGTCTGTCAACCATGTGAGCAGGAATTCCTAACTCTCTTCCAACAGCTCTAACCTCATCTTTGAATAACTCTCTTAAAGGCTCTAACAATTCAAATTGCATATCCTCAGGAAGTCCTCCAACGTTGTGGTGAGATTTAATTGTAGCAGAAGGTCCTTTTACAGATTGAGACTCTATTACATCTGGATAGATTGTTCCTTGAGCAAGGAATTTAACATCAGTTAATTTAGATGCCTCATCATTGAATACTTCAACGAACTCTTTTCCAATTATTTTTCTCTTAGCTTCAGGATCAGTAACTCCAGCTAATTTGCTTAGGAATCTCTCTTCAGCATCAACACATTTAATGTTCATGTGGAAGTTTTCTCCGTAGATTTCCATTACGTTTTTAGCTTCGTCTTTTCTAAGAAGTCCTGTATCAACGAAAATACAGATTAATTGATCTCCAATAGCTTTGTGTATTAATGCAGCAGCAACAGAAGAGTCAACTCCTCCAGAAAGTCCAAGTAAAACTTTCTTATCTCCTACAGTTTCTTTTATAGATTTAACTGTTTCTTCAATGTAGTTACCCATTGACCAGTTCTTTTCGCATTTAGCAACTCCGAATACGAAGTTTTCTAACATCTTTGCTCCATACTCAGAGTGAGTAACCTCAGCGTGGTATTGGATACAGTAGATATTTTTTTCAACATTAGCAGAAGCAGCTATACAAGAATCTGTATGAGCGATTTGCTTAAATCCTTCTGGTAATACTGTTACGTGGTCTCCATGACTCATCCAAACTTGGTTTAAGTTAGGAACATCTTTGAATAATGGACTTTCTAATTCGTCAATAATAAGCTCAGCTTTTCCAAACTCTTGCTTATCAGCTCTTTCAACAGTTCCACCTAATAATTGAGAAGTTAATTGCATTCCGTAGCAGATTCCTAAAACTGGAATTCCTTGCTCATATAATGCCTTTTCAATTGTTGGTGATCCATCTAAATAAACTGAAGCAGGTCCACCAGAAAGGATAATACCTTTAGGCTCTCTAGCTAAAATATCTTCTAACGGTTCGAAATAAGGAACAACCTCAGCGTAAACTCCCATTTCTCTTACTCTTCTTGCTATTAACTGGTTATACTGAGAACCAAAGTCAAGAATAATGATGCTATTTTTCTTCATAAAAACCTCCAAAATATAATAAAAAAAGAGACAATCATACTCTATAAAAAAACAGAAGGTAGACTAATCCCTTTTATCTTTTTCATAGAAACTAATTTACGGTTAGTTGTAGAGACGCCGCACCATATTTGCAACTTATACGAATGAATATATTTACTTTTGCAACATTCTAGCACATAAATAGAAAGGTTGTCAACAATAATTAAATAATTTAATCACAAGTAAAAAGACCTATAATCATATAAAAATAAAAAAATAGTATTACATTTAAAAAAATGTTACAATTAAATATAAAATTCATGTTTAAAGTTTGAGAGGATATAAATTTATGAAAAAGACAATTAAAGAGGTTATCGTAGTTGAAGGAAGAGACGATATATCTGCAGTAAAAGCAGCAGTAGATGCTGAGATTATACAAACTAATGGTTTTGCTATTAGAAAAAAAGGAAACATAGAAAAATTAAGAGTTGCTTATGAAAATAAAGGGATAATAGTTTTAACAGATCCAGATTTCGTAGGAGAAGAGTTAAGAAAATATATCTTAAAGTTTTTCCCTGAAGCAAAGCAAGCTTATATAAGCAGAAAAGAAGGATCAAAAGATGGAGATATAGGTGTTGAAAATGCAACTCCAGAAGCGATTATAAAAGCCTTAGAAAATGCAAAGTGCGAAGTAGTACAAACTACAGAAGCTATATTTACTATGGAGATTTTAATGGACCATAAACTTTCAGGATTTACTGAGTCTAAAGAGTTAAGAGAAAAGCTTGGAACAGAGTTAAGAATAGGATACTCTAATGCAAAGCAGTTTCTATCTAAATTAAATAGATATGGAATAACTATGGATCAGTTTTTAGCAGCAATAGATAACATAAAAAAAACCAAGGAAAATTAATCCTTGGTTTTTATTTTTCTTTCATTAGGTTTTACTATTAGAAAGAGATTATTTCAGCAGTAGCTTCGTACCACTCACCCTCTTCATCTTCTCCAAATTCAATAAAGAAGTTAACTTGAACATCCTCTAAAGTAAATCCAACACAGTTCTCATCCTCTACTGTGAAGAACTCTATCTTTTTAAACTTTATAGCATCTAACTTTTCTCTTAAATCCTCTCTTTGTTCAAAAAGCTCTAAAATGTCCTCTTTTATAAAGAACTCTCTTTTTTCGAACTCCTCATTAATTCTATCTATTTTTTTCATTAACTCTTCTGTCATATCTTCCTCCTAAAATTTAAAAATTTTTTTAATTCTTTTAACTATCTTTAATAAAGATAGTACAAATTTAATTTTTCTTATTTCAAAGGGAACCTTTTCCAATGCCTTTTTCATCTGAAGGTCAATCTCTTTTTCAGTCATACTCATAAAAAATCTTCTCCTTTAAAAACAACTATATCGTAAAGTATACATCAAAAAAAATATATAGTCTATATTTATATTATATTTTATTTTTTTTTGAAAAGTGTGCTATAATGTATAAGATTTAAAAAAATATAAGCAGTAACACTTAAGGAGGAAAACAAAAAATGAAAAATTGCATATTGATCGGAGTAGCTGGAGGAAGTGGAAGCGGAAAAACTACAGTAGCACATAATTTAGTAAAGGCTTTCAAATCAGAAGATGCAGTACTAGTTGAGCAAGATGCTTATTATAAAGAGCTAACTAATTTAACGATAGAGGAGAAGGCTGCAGTTAACTTTGACCATCCAGATTCAATAGAGTTTGATTTATTAAGAGAGCACTTAACTAAACTTGTAAATGGAGAGTCAATAGATAGACCAATCTATGATTTCACAACTCACTCTAGAAAAGAGGGATGCGTAAAGATACATCCATCAAAAATAATAATCGTTGAAGGAATACTAATTTTT
This sequence comes from Cetobacterium somerae ATCC BAA-474, assembly GCF_000479045.1. Lineage (NCBI taxonomy): Bacteria > Fusobacteriati > Fusobacteriota > Fusobacteriia > Fusobacteriales > Fusobacteriaceae > Cetobacterium > Cetobacterium somerae. The sequence goes on along the minus strand of NZ_KI518186.1, from coordinate 22,090 downwards.
GCTGTTCCAGAGATTAGAGAGCTATTTGATGTAAAGATATTTGTAGATACAGATGCTGATGAAATGATCTTAAGAAGAATTGAAAGAGATATGACAGAGAGAGGAAGAAGTTTTGAATCTGTTAAAAATCAGTATTTAAAAACTGTAAAGCCAATGTACTTAGAGTTCTGTGAGCCAAGCAAAAGATATGCAGACGTTATAATTCCAAGAGGTGGAGAGAACAAAGTTGCTATTGGAATGGTAACAAGTAACTTAAAGAGATTCCTTCAAAAAGGAGTGTTAGGATAGGATTATGAAAAATGTTATCTGTATAGAGGGAGTTGTTGGAGCTGGGAAAACAACTTTAGGAGAGTTATTAGCTAAAGAGTTATCAATAGAGTTTTTTCAAGAACCGTATATAGATAACCCTTTTTTAGATAAATTTTATTCAAATAAAGAGAGATACTCTTTACTTAGTCAAATGTATTTTTTAAACAAAAGAATAGAGATAATAGAGGAAGCTTCTAAATTCAATGGTTGTATAATGGATAGAAGTATCTATGGTGACTATCTGTTTGCTAAAATGCACTTAAGAAATGGGTTTATGACAGCAGATGAATTTTCGTTATATCAATCTTTTTGGGAAAAATTAATCTCAGCAAGAACTAATCCATTATTAATTATCTATTTAGAAACAACTGTTGATAATGCTATAAAAAAGATAAAAGAAAGAGGAAGAGATTTCGAACTTGGAGTGGAAAAAGAATATTGGACATCTTTAAATGAGGAGTACTCTAACTTTTTTAATGAATACAATGAAACAGTTGTATTAAAAATAAATATAGATAATATGGATATCAGAGATAATGAAGAGGATAGAAAGTTATTTTTTGATATAGTTAAGTCTAAATTAAAAGAACTAAGCCTGTAAAGTCCCAATTAAAGGAAATTGCTTTATATTTTAGTAGAATTATGCTAGAATTATAAATGAAAAAACATTTATAGAAATACACTTTTGAGGAGAAAAATTATGATTTTTTGGAAAGGGATTATAACAGGTTTAATATTATCACTTCCCTTTGGACCAGTGGGCATTTACTGTATGGAAAAGGCTATGATCGAAGGAGAAAAAAAAGCGTATGTATCAGCGCTAGGAATGGTAACTGTAGACATAATTTATGGTATTATATCATTTCTATTTATAAGTAGAGTTGAAAGTTATGTTATTAAATTCGAAACTCCGCTAAAAGTGTTGATAAGTGTATTTTTAATTTTTGTGGGAAGTAAAAAGTTTTTTGGAAAGCCTAAAGTTAAAGAGGTCGAAGATGATAACTACACTTTAGTGCAAGACTATTTTGAAACTTTTTTACTAGCAATATTTAATATCTCATCAATTCTTGTAATAGCAGGAATTTATACACTTCTTGGGATATTGGATAGCCCTATTAGAGAGATGACAGTATTAGAATTAGGAACTGGAATTGGAATTGGAGGAGCATCACTATGGTTTACAACAATCTTTTTAATATATCATTTTAAAAAGAAAGTAACTATGGATATTCTTTTAAAACTAAGTAAACTTTCAGGATTAATAATTCTAATCTTCGGAATTGCAACTATTATATTTGCCTTCTACAAATAATAATAGAATATTTTATTAAGGATGGTAATATTTATGAACTTAGAGTTTAATAAAGAAAACGAAAACAAAGTTATAGCAGTAGCTATGAGTGGAGGAGTAGATTCGTCTACAGTGGCTTATCTTTTAAAAAAGCAAGGTTACAAAATTTTTGGTGTAACTATGAAAACTTGTGGAGAAGAGGATAAGGATGCTAAAAGAATATGTGATGATTTAGGTATTGATCATTATCTTTTAGATGTAACAGAGGATTTTGGAAAAGAGGTTATTGACTATTTCGTAGATGAATATAGCTCAGGAAGAACTCCAAATCCATGTATGGTTTGTAACAGAAAAATAAAATTTGGAAAACTTATTGAGTTTGCAAAGGAGTTAGGAGCAGAGGCATTAGCAACTGGTCACTACGCAAACATCATTGATGGTACATTAGCTATTGGTGATGACATGAATAAGGATCAAGTTTATTTCTTATCACAAATAAAAAAAGAAAACTTAAAGTATATCATTTTCCCAATTGGAAAAATGGAAAAACCAGCTGTTAGAGAGCTAGCAAAAGATTTAGGTGTAAGAGTTTACGCTAAAAAAGACTCTCAAGAGATATGTTTTGTTGAAGATGGAAAGTTAAAAGAGTTTTTAATGGAGAAAACTGGTGGAAAAATCGGAAAGCCAGGACAAATTGTTAATCTAAAAGGAAAAGTTTTAGGAAAACACAATGGATTAGCATTCTACACAATAGGACAAAGAAAAGGATTGGGAATAGCGTCAGCAAACCCACTTTATGTTATAGAGTTAGATAGAAAAAACAACAGAGTTATTGTTGGAAGCAATGAAGATCTTATGAAGAATACTTTAATTGCAAATCAACTGAACCTATTTTTAGTAGAGGATGTAAAAGAGTTAGATGGAATGGATTGTTTTGTAAAAGCACGTTCTAGAGATAAATTACATCCATGTAAAGTAAAAGTAGTAGATAAAGACACAATAGAGATTTTATTTACAGAGGATAACGTAAGAGCTGTTACTCCAGGACAAGGAGCAGTATTATATACTGAAGATGGAAAAGTTATCGCAAGTTCTTTTATAATTAAATAGATTTTAATAGCCTGTAAGTAATAAACTATTATTTACAGGCTTTTTTTTAATTTTTTTAAAAGAATATACTTGTTAAATAGGTAAAATTAAGATATACTTATATTGCCAAAGTGTTTATTTTTTAAAGAAAGAGAGGTGTTACTATGAGTTTTTTCAATAAATTTAATGATACAGACAAAATTAATCTTTTTTTAGGTGATTTTTTAGTGAGAAACGCTGGATATCCAACAAGAAGAGAGTTAGCAAAACTGTTAATGAAAGATATGAAAGAAAATATAAAGGGCTACATAAGAGACGAAAACTCTTTATTCCAAGTTAGCCAAGTTTATTTAGATGGAGTTGTTAGCAGCAGAAGTTCATTATTGAAAAAAATCAAAAATTTGTACGAAACAAACAGAGAAACTGCAGAGGTATTAAATATTTTCTCTGAAAGTAATAAGATTAATGCTGTTTTTTCAACAGATTATGATATAGTTTTAGACGATATAAACTGCAACAAAGTGGTAAAGATACTACCTACAGATGAAGAGTTTACAATAGCATCAAATGGAGAGGTTAAGCATTATAAGATTCTTGGAGATGTTAATAGACATGAAAAGATTTTCGTTTCTATCCAAGACTTTAGAAAACTAAAAGTTTTAGATTTTTACAAAAACTTTTTCAAAAATATAAAAGAGGATATGGAAAACTATCCAACGCTAATTTTAGGATTAGACTTAAATAACTCAGATTTTATAGATATGTTAGAGGTTGTATTAACAGGTGTAAATCCAAAAGATGTTATATATGCTGTGAGCAATTCAAATGTATTAAAAACAAAAACAATTGAAAGATTAAATGAGTTAGGAATAAAATTATTACCACATAGTGAAGAGGAGTTTTTTAAAGAGTTAAAAGGATACTTAAGCTCAGCACAATTAGATGAATCTGAATTAAAAGAGGCATATATTGGAAAAAAGCTCTTTCGGTAACTCCAGATATTTCTGAAGAGATAGTTGAATCTGAAGAAGTAGTTGAAGAGGAGATTTTAAATGAAACTGTAGAGGTAGTTGTTGAAGAAACTACTGAAGAGGTTGAAATTGAAACAAGAGACCCAGAAGTATTAGAAGTTAAAAATGAAGATTTTAAAATAATAGAGAGTGCTTTAGAAATAAGGTATAGCTCTTTAAAATTGGATAGGTTACCAATTGAATTTTCTACGATAAAAGATATGAAAAATCAAAACCTAATAAAAACTTTTGGAGTTACCGAATTAAAAATAGGTCAACTAAATTTGAAAGACTGTCATAGTAGAATAGTTGAAATAAATAGAAAAAAATATTTAGAACTAAAGAACAGAGAGTTTAAATTAGGTTTAGAGATTGACTTAAAAGATGATGGATCTTTTAATACAATAGTAAATAACTATTACTACAAGATATATCAATATAGCAACATAAAGAGATTTATGCCTAATATAAAACTTTTAAAAGAGATTTTTATGGGACAGCTTATTGAAATCAGTGGGAAGTTAGTAACTGGTAAAGTATCTTTTGAAAATAGAATAGAAGTTATGAAGTTAGATTTATTAGAAAAAGAGATTTTAGGATTAGAAGAGATAAAGAAAGAGAAGTTATTGCAAGAGGAGAACTCACTATACTCTTTAGCTTTATTAAATCTTATTGATAAAACTCCAACACTTCAAAGTTGGGTAAACTTTAGATGTGACTTAGATAAAGTTCAGTTAATTGAAGGAGATAAAATATCTGTTGAAAGAATTCATATTATTAAAGGAAATGACTTTAATATTAGAGAGAGAATAGTTACAGTAGCTCCAGTAGAAAAAAGAGAGATAAAAACTACTGAAACAGTAGCTTATAGAAAAACTTGTGAAATTTCATTAGAGAAGATACCTAGAAAATAATAAAGAGGTGTTTAATTTGGTATTAGATAATACGATAGACAGAGAAGAATTTTTTAAAGCTTTCTGTATAACAGAGGAGTATTTTAATTCCACTGGTCTTAATTGGGATGAGCTTATGAAAATTTATGCTGACTATATAACATTAGTTCCTTATTTAGAAAAAGAAGCTGAACATATAGTATCTAAATTAATTGATAGTGAAGGGGTTCACTCAGTTAGAAGAAGAGTAAAAAGAGCAACACATCTTGTTGAAAAAATAATAAGAAAAGGTCGCAAATATGCAGATCGTGGAATAAGTGTAGAAAACTACAAAGAGATTATAACTGACCTCATAGGAATTCGTGTGCTACATCTATTTAAAGATGATTGGCGTGGAATTCATTGTGAAATAACAAAGTTATGGGATACAAAAGAAACTCCTCAGATAAACATCAGACGAGGGGATTATAATATCCAAGATCTAAAAAATACTATTCAAGACTTAGATTGTGAGATAATTGTGAGAGACCATGGTTACAGGTCAATCCATTATCTAATTGGCGTGCCAGTTACAAAGCAAGATGAGGTACTTGTAGAGATTCAAGTGAGAACAGTTTTTGAAGAAGCTTGGAGTGAGATAGATCACTTAATGAGATATCCATATGATGTTGATAATCCAATTATAACTGAATACTTAGGTATTTTTAATAGAATAGTTGGAAGTGCAGATGAGATGGGTATGTTTATAAAAAAAATAAAAAAAGAGTTTTCTAATGGAAAAGGTTTAGAAGATAATTTCAGAGAGTTGGATTTAAAATTCAAATAAAAGGAAGAGTTTCGACTCTTCCTTTTTTCTAAAAAAGTTAGAGGTGACTAGATGAAAGAGATATTCATAGCATTAAAGGACTACTTAGTATTTGTTAATATTATATTTGCATGTATCGTTATATTCTTTGAAAGAAGAAGACCAGTATTCACACTATTTTGGATAACAATATTGTTATTAACATCCTATTTTGGATTTATAATGTATCTATTTTTTGGTATTAGCTTTAAAAAACGTAGAGCTTTAGCAAAATATTATTTAAAAAATAGTCATGATTATCTAAAAAATTTAAATAAAAAATCTATGGTTAGTATTAAAAAATGGATAGGATTAAGTAGATATTTAGATGGAGTCCTTTTAGGAAAAATGACTCATAATAACAGTTTTACATTTTATCCAGAAGCTAAGTATTACTTTGAAAATCTAACACTATCTATAAAAAATGCAAAAAAATCTATATATATGGAGTATTATATATTTGATGATGATGAGGTAGGGTCTCCAATTTACGATTTACTTTTAGAAAAGGTTAAAGAGGGAGTGGAGATAAAAATAATAGTAGATGGAGCTGGAACAAGAGGAGTTTCTAGAAAAAGAGTTGAAGAGTTAAAAAGAGCAGGTATAATGTTTGAGGTATTCTTCCCATCGTACTTTCCATTTGTAAAAGTTGGAAATTTAAGAGCTAACTATAGAGATCATAGAAAAATAGCTCTTATAGATAACAAAATATGTTTTTCAGGTGGATTGAATATAGGAAAAGACTATATTGGTAAGGGTCGTTTAGGAAATTGGCAAGATATAGGATTCTCTTTAAAAGGTGAAGCTATAATAGACTATTTGCATGAGTTTGAAAGAAGTTGGAAATTCTTAAAAAAGGACACAACAGATATATTTCAAAATATTGCTATTGATAAAGATGACCATAGTTTAACTCCAATTCAAGTTGTAAGTTCAGGACCAAACTATGAGTTTCATACTATAAAAGATACATTTTTAAGTTTAATAGTAAAAGCTGAAAAAAGTATACATATAGAAACACCATATTTTATTCCAGATGAACCTATTTTAGATGCTTTAAAGGCAGCTTTAGTTTCAGGAGTAAAAGTTAAAATAGTGATACCTAGTGTTGGAGATCACGCTTTTGTTTACTGGGCTAATCAATACTTTTATGGAGAGTTACTTGAACTTGGAGCTGAGATATACAAATATAAATATGGATTTATTCATAGTAAATTAGTTATTATAGATGGAGAGATTGCATTTTTAGGAACTGCAAACTTTGATTATAGAAGTATGTATCAAAATTTTGAAATAAGTCTTCTGATTTTGGGAAATAACATTACTGAATTAGAAAAAAGAATAGATAAAGATATTTTAGATTCTAAAAGAGTAACATTAGAGGAGTATAAAAATAGAGGAAAAAAAGATAGGGTGCTAGAATCTATTTCTAAATTGTTAGCACCAATACTATAAGGAGGAAGTTATGATAAGAGTAGCTATAGTAACACTAAGTGATAAGGGTTCAAGAGGAGAGAGAGTAGACGTAACAGGACAAAAATTAAAAGAGATTTTTGAAAAGCATTTAAGTTATGAAACTGTTTATTATAATATGCTTCCAGATACTTATGAAGAGATTTGTGAAGAGTTAATAAAATTAGCTGATGAAGATATAGCTGATTTAATCGTAACAAATGGAGGAACAGGATTTTCAAAAAGAGATGTTACACCTGAAGCAACACTTGCTGTAATAGAAAGGGAAGCTCCAGGAGTAGCTGAATACATGAGAGCTAAATCATTTGAGATAACACCAAAGGCGATGTTAAGCAGAGCAAGATGTGGAATAAGAAAGGGAAGTATAATTTTAAATCTTCCAGGAAGTCCAAAAGGAGCAACAGAGAATCTAAACTTTGTAATAGATGCATTAGTTCATGGAGTTGAGATACTAAAGGGTGCAGCTGTAGAGTGTGCAACACCTATTAAAAAATAGGAGGGAACAATGAAGTTTGAGTATATAAGCTACGGGGGGTCTTTAATTCAGGGATTGAAAAAAGATCCCTCTGTTGTATATGTGTTTTCTGATTATCCATTAAAAAATAGTCAGAGAAAAGAGAGTAAAAGAAATATCTTTGAACCAGATCCACTTTATTTAACAATAGATGAGTTTAAAGGAGTAGCCTTTAGCACTGATAAGATAATTTTAAGTGAAGCAAAAAGATTTGTAAGTTTATATAACTATATGAAAAAAGAGTTTGCAGAGATAAATATAAATAACTATTTTGAATCTATTGAGTTTTCAGATAAGTTTTTTAAATATTATACTGAATTAAATAGAAGTTTATGTGCAAAGGATATAGAGCTAGAGGAGTGGCAAAAAAAATATTTTGAAATATTCCATAGATTTAAAGAAAAGTATGAGGTATATTTGACTGAAAGAAATTATATACCAAAAGATTGGGTTGAAGATATAAAATATCTAGACTTAACAATCTTTAAAAAATATAAAAAAATAGTATTTGTAGATATAGTAAACTTTTCACCTCTAGATAAGTATGTAATATCTAAGCTAGAGGAGTTTATAGATGTTGTAATTAGAGTTCAAGGAGAACCTGGAGTTTTTGATGAGGAAACTCTTGAGTTAAAAGAGGTATATTTGCCCAGAACACAAAAAGTAGAGATATCACTATTAGAGGTTCAAGATGAGTTAGAACTTATAGGAAATCTGTTAGATATTATGAAAATGAAAAATCACATGACGAATATCTTTTCTCCAGAAGCTGATACAAATGAATATTCTAAAGTTTTTCCAAATAACTTTATGAGAGGGAGTTTTTATACTTTAAATGACACTAAGTTTTTTAAATTTTTAAATGCTCAAAGTGAACTTATAGGAGCAATGGAACCTAGAATGGATAACTTGATTCCTATTAAAAAATTTTTAGAGGGAATTAAAAACTTAGAGATGCAAGAGTATTATGGAATAACAAAAGAGGATATGGAGTATATCTATAATCAAATAGATTGGGATTATAAGTATATTGGAACAGAGAGTAATGAAAAAATTTCTGAAATCTATGAAGATATTGTAAAAGTATCAAAAGTTGAAAGTATAGATAAATTTATTACATACTTTAATGAGCTTTTATCATTAGATATGTTTAGAGAAAAAATATATGTAGATTTTTATGACAAACTTCAAGAGTATATGGGATATGCTAAAACAACTGAGATAATGCTTGAGGAAAGAGAGATTAAAAGTTGCTTTAGAAATGGTGGAGATATTTTAAAATTCTTACTTCAATATTTTAATGATGTTGAGATTATAAGAAATGATGATAGTGAGGGAAAATATCTAATAAAACCAATGGAAAATTGTAAGGTTACTCCATCGAGAGAGTCAATTTTTATAAATATAAGTACAAGATATCTTCCTAGAGTAAAAAGAGATTCTCTTTATTTAACAGAGAAACAGAAAAAAGAGAATGGATTTACTTATTACGAAAAGGAAAGAAAAGAGGAAAAGTACAGATTTTATCAAGGGCTTTTAAAAAATAGATACAATACAGTTATCTATATAAAAAATGAAAATAGTGGAGAGGGAGTATCACCAATACTTTCTGAAGTTTTAAATAGATATGGTATAAGCAAACTTGAAAAAACTGTTTATAGTGAGGATATACTAGAGAGACTAATAACATTTAAATCAAATGAGATTGGCGAGTTTATTCAAAAAGATTTAATGAAAAATAGGGATGACTTTAAAAACAGAGAGTTAAGTATAGGTCCATATGATTATGATACTTTAACTAGATGTGAGTATAGATTCTATTTAGATAAAGTTTGTGGACTTAGTTCTTTTGAAAAAGAGGATTCTTTAGGTTTATCACTTAAATTTTTAGGAACTTATGTCCATGAGGTTTTTGAAAAGTTAACAGATAAGATGTGGAAAAAGATTTTGAATGTTTCAGACTATTCAGTGACAAATGAAGAGGTAGAGGAACTATTATATAAGAGTTTTTATGCCAATAGAAAAAGAGTTCCAGTATATCTAGATAACTATTTTACTCAGATATTAATTCCACGTTTTACAAAAAATATAGTAAAGTTTTATAAAGAGATAGAAAATCTATATATAGAAAAGAAAGTTAAACGTATAGAGAGTGAGAAAAACAGTAGAAAAGAACCATTTTTAAAAGGCGATGTAGAGGTTACTTTAGGTGGTAGAGTTGACCTTGTAATTGAAACAACAACAAATAATCATATTATAGATTTTAAAACAGGAAGTAAAATTGATAACCAGTTGGATTTTTATACAATTATGCTATATGGTGATGAAAATGCTGCTCAAAAATCTATATACAACGCCTTTGAAGGAAGTATAGAGAATCAAGAAAAACCTAAACTTACAAGAGAGCTTTTAAAAGAGAGACTAATAGAATTTTTTAAAGGAGAGAACTACTTTTTAAGTGAGAAGAAAAGTGGATGTTTATACTGTGAGTATGGGAATATCTGTAGGAGGGAGTTTTAAATGAAAGGGATAGTTTTAAAAGCTAGTGCTGGAACAGGAAAAACATATAGACTATCTTTAGAGTATTTAGCTACTCTTTTAAAAGGTGAAAATTATAAGAATGTTTTAGTAATGACTTTTACTAAAAAAGCTACATCAGAAATTCAAGAGAGGGTTATCCTATTTTTAGAGGAGATGTATAGAGATAAAGAATCATCTCTATATGAAAATTTAAAAAACTTATATCCAGAGATTGATCTTTCTTTTGAAAATGTTAGAAAAGTTTATTATGAGGTATTAGATAATAAGGATAGATTAAAAATTTCAACAATTGATGGGTTTATAAATAATATATTTAAAAATGTTATAGCTCCATATTTAAATATATTTTCATATGAGATTATAGATGATACTGAAAATATTGAGATTCTATTAAAATGTTTTGAAAAAATTGTAGAGGACAAAAATGAGTTTGATAGATTTAAAATTTTTCTACAAAATAGAACAGAGCGTAGTATAGAAAAGTATTTGGATATACTAAAAAATCTAATTGATAATAGATGGAAACTAATTTTAATTGAACAATCTCAAAAGTTAAAAAATAAAGATGAGTGTGATTCAGATATATCTATAGAAAAGTTGATTAAGCACTTAACTGATGCTTTTTTAGCTATAAAAGAGAAAAAGAAAGATGGTAAAGATCTATCTGATTACATGAGTAAAGTTATAAAATGGGTTTTAGAAAAAGATAGCTCAACTCATAGAGAGCATGCAGTTGAAAATTGGAATGAAATTATTAAAAGTGATAAATGTTGGGATGGGCGTAGAGTAAAAACAACAAGTAAAATTGATTTAGATTGTGAGATTGAGATTTTACAAAGAGCTTTTGATCAACTAAAAGAGGAGATATCTAAAGAGGTTTTCAATAGAGAGGTTCTATCTTTTGAAAGGGAGATACTATACTTTATTGAAAATCTATACTCAATATATGATAATATAAAATTTAATGAAAAAAGATTTACTCATCTAGATATAAGCAGTTACATGTTCCAATATATAGATAGGGAAGAGATAAATCTTATAAAGGATGGGTATATAACAGATTACTTTAAAGATATATTTGATAGTGAATTTAAAACAGTATTTATAGATGAGTTTCAAGATACAAGTGTTCTTCAATGGAGAATTTTAAAAGGACTTATAAATAGTTGTGAAAATTTAATATGTGTTGGAGATGAAAAGCAAAGTATATATGGTTGGAGAGGGGGAGAGAAAGCTCTTTTTGAAAACCTTCCAAGTATAATAGGAGTAGAAGAGGAGACTATGAGTGTTTCCTATAGAAGTTGTAAAAATATAGTAGATTTTACAAATGGTGTATTTAATGGAGTAGCTGAAACATATGAAGAGGTTGCAGCTTTAGAAGATCACAGCTATAAGTGGGAGTTTACTCCAGTAGATGGAAAAAGTGATGAACTTGGATACTTTGAGGTTTTAACAAAAAAAGAACCTTTAGAGGATGAGGATGAAGTATTAGAAGAGGAAAATATGATAGAAACTATGGTAGATTCTATTGAAACTAATTTTGATGGAAACTATGGTGGAATAGGTATAATTGCAAGAAGTAATAAACAGTTAAATGAGATAGCTGTTGCTTTAAGTGATAGAAAAATACCTTTTGTAATAGATTCTAATGATTCTATTATATATCATAGAGCAGTTAATCCGATTTTTAAAATCTTAAAATTTGTTGTAAATAGAGATGTCTTTTCGTTGCTTGAATTTTTAAGAAGTGATGTTGTAAAAATAGGAAATGGTGAATTAAAAACTATTCTAAAAAATAAAGAGGTTATAGAAAAATTAGAAGAGATGCCAGAAGATATCTCAAGTAGTCTTTTAGATGTTTTAAATAGAATAGAGAAAATAGCTAAAAAGGGATTAGAGAATAAAAACTTTGTTTTAGATGTAATAGAGGCATTTAATATCTCTCAAATGTTTTCTGGAAAATCAGATTTAAAAAATATATTCCAATTTTTAGAGATGTCTAAAGAGCATGGAAATATATTTGATTTTTATAACTCACTCATAAATGAAAAGGATAATCCTAAGTTTAAGCAGGTATCTTTAGAGGAGGAAAAAGCAATAACTCTTTTGAGTATCCATAAATCTAAAGGATTAGAGTTTGAAACAGTTTACTATTTCCATCAGGGACAAAAAAGAGGTTTAGAAAGTGGAATACAGTTTCATATAGATTTTAAATCACCTTTTAATGAGATAGAGAATTTTATATTTGTAGATAAAAAATATGAAAAGATATTAGATTATCTAGGAGATAGCTATAACTTTTTAAGGGAGTTAGAGATAAAAAAAGACCAAGAGGAGATAAACAATATCTATGTTGCTCTTACAAGAGCTAAGAAAAATCTATTCTTAGTTATGGGAGGAAGTGAAAATAAATATTTAAAGAGTTCAATAGATGGACTATTTAACGTAAAGTGTGGTAAAATTAGTAGGACTGAAAAAAATGAAAGTGTACAAAGAGTAAAGAATGTAGAGCTATTAGATTCTATAGATTTTATTGAAAAGAGTGTAGAAGAGTGTGAACAACCAAATAGAATGCTTTTAGTTGATATAGTAACAGAGGAAAAGAGAAGAGTGGGTAATGCCATTCACTATTATTTAGAGTTTATAATAAATAATAGTTTAGATGAACACATAGAAGCAAAAAATAGAACTTATTCAAAATATGCATCTATAATAGGTGAAGAGAGACTAAAAAATATTCTTGAAGGACCAGAGTTTAAAAATTTCTTTAATGACAATCCAATTATTTTCTCAGAAGAGTGGGATTATATATATCCAGAGTATGAGATATATGATGAAGGAAAGTTAAAAAGAATAGATAGAATTATGATAAAAAAACCTACACCAACAAGTGATGGAAAGATTCTTGTAATAGATTATAAAACTGGAGGAATAAATCAAGCTCAGTTAGATGAGTATATTGAAATTGTAGAAAATCATCTGTATAATTTAGGAGAGATAGATAACTATAAAGTGTCTGGTGAGTTTTTAGAAATTAAACTATAAAAATTAAAATAATTAAAGGGGATGAAATGAAAAAAACAGTTTTAACAGGATTATTTTTAATGAGTTTAGTATCATTTGGGGAAGAGATTGTAGTTTATGGACCAGAGTCAATGAAATGGATTGAAAGTTCAGCTGGGATAATTTTTAAGGAAAAAACAGGGACAACTATTAAGTACGTTCCAATTGATGGAGTTATACCTAGGATGAAGTTAGAAAAGAAAAATCCAAAGGCGGATATAATCGTAGGTCTAACAGATATTAACTATTTAGAAGCTAAGAAAGAGAAGCTTATAAAAAACTATAAGCCAACTACTGCTGGAAACATTGCAAAAGAGGAGTTTATAATTGATAAGGAGTGGTCAGTTACACCTATTGATTATGGAATGCTTGCATTAAATTATAACTATGAAAAAACAGGTTCAGATTTAAAAACTTTTGAAGATTTAAAAAAATATCCAAAGGAGCTATTAGTTCAAGATCCAAGAAGTTTTACAGGAGAGGCATTTATGCTTTGGACGATTGGAGTTTATGGAGAAAACTGGTTAAAGTTTTGGGAGAGTTTAAAACCAAGTATATTAACAGTTTCTTCAGGATGGTCAGATTCTTTTGCTAAATTCTCTGTAGGAGAGGGAGCTATTATGAGTGGGTATGCTTCGAGCTCAATCTACTTCTATCAAGATGGAAATGAAAATAAATACAAAAGTTATATACCTGAAGAGGGTGGATATATATATTTAGAAGGTGCAGCTTTAGTTAACAAGAAAAATATAAAAAAATCAGCTGAGGAGTTTTTAAACTTTGTTTTAGAACCAGAGTTTCAAAAGCTTGCTCTTGAGAAAAATTATATGTTTCCTGTTATAAACTATAAGTTACCAGAGGATTATAAATATGTACCTACAACAGATAAAATAGTTAAATTAGATGCAGAATATGTAAATAAAAATATGGAAAATTGGAAAAAACAGCTAATTGAGGTATTGAAAAAATAATGAGGAGAAATAAAACCTATAGTTATATATATCTTATTCTATGGGTAATCCCTCTAATGTTTTTTATAAAGGATTTTTTTCATCTAGAAGAGATTAAAAGTTTGAGTTTTTATGAAAACTTCGAACTTTTTAAAATCTCTTTAACTCAAGGGGTATTGTCAGTTATTTTTTCAACAATAATTGCCATTATCCCAGCTTATTATATGAGTTATAAAAAAAATACACTAACTAAAATATTAGAGGGACTTATATTTATTCCGTTTTTCTTTCCAACCATATCAACAGTAGTAGCTTTCACACTTATATTTAATCTACCCATCCTTAAAAATTTTAGTGTTTTATATACACTAAAAGCTATAATACTTGCAAATGTATTTTATAATAGTCCAATTATGATAAAGTATCTAAGCGAGGGAATGCGAAATATACCTAAAAATATAGTTGAAGCGGCTAAAATAGATGGCTTAAATGAAGTTAATATATTTTTTAAAATAAAGCTTCCATTGATGTTTCCTCAAGTTTTTAGAGGAATGTTTTTAGTTTTTATATATACCTTTGCTTCTTTTGGAATCGTACTAGCACTAGGAGGAATTAGATACTCTAACTTAGAGGTTGAAATTGCAAATACTCTTTTAAGAGATGCAAATTTTTCAAAAGCTCTTGTATTAGGAATTGTGCAATTTTTCTTTTTAATAGCTTTAAATCTTTTAGGTGATTTATATCCACCTTATGAGCTACGAGATGACTTTAGAGAAAGAAAAGTTTCAACGTTAACGACAGTTTGGACAACAATATATCTGTTATTAGAGTGTTCAGTTGTTCTTATAGGAATATTTTATGGTTTTTATAACTATTATACTGGTAGTTTTTCTTTAGAGGGATTTTATAAACTTTTTTCTAGTGATTTCAACGCATACTATCCAGTTTTACAAGGGATTAGAAACTCTTTGCTTTTAGCATCAATAACACCTATATTTGTAATTGTTTTTACGTATTTATTACTTAAAAACTTTACAAAAGTAACAAGTGCGATTGTATTTTCTACAATGGGATTTTCAAGTGCCTTTCTAGGAATTGCTTTAATCTATATAAACATACTTTATGATATAAAATTATGGATACTTTTAGTTATTGGTTATTTTTTAGTAACAGTTCCAATAGCTTACTCCTTTATGTATCAATATGTGAGAGAGTTTCCAAAAGATATATTGGATTTAGCAAAAATTGATGCACTTTCACCTTTTAAAACATTTTTATTAATAGAGTGTCCTATTTTAAAAAATGTATTTTTAGGTACTTATTTACAGATATTTGCAATAATTTTAGGAGAGTTTACAATTTCATACTCGATGCAGTTAGGAAGAGACTTCCCAACTATAGCTTTAGTAAACTATTCACTTTTTTCAGATAAAAAGCTTTTAGAAGGGGCAGCATTGTCATCTGTAAATATAATAATAGTAGTTGTATTATTTTATTTATCAAATAAAATTACAGAAAAAGAATAAAGGGAGGGAAATAACTATGATAAACGCAATATGGTTAGGACTTATATTAATTGGAATTGTCATTTCAATGTTTACAGGGAATGTACAAGCGGTAACAGATTCTGTTATATCATCGTCAAAAACAGCAGTGGAGATAGCAATAGGGCTTATTGGGATTATGGCCTTTTGGTTAGGATTAATGAAAGTTGCTGAAGAAGCAGGATTAGTTAAAGCTTTGGGAAGAGGATTAAGACCTATAATGAAAAGATTATTTCCAGAGATTCCAGAGGATCATCCAGCAGTTGGAAGTATTGTAGCTAACGTGGCAGCAAACTTCTTTGGATTAGGAAATGCAGCTACTCCATTAGGGATTAAAGCTATGCAAGAGTTACAAGAGTTAAATGACAACAAAGAGGAAGCATCAAATGCAATGGTACTATTTTTAGCTATAAATACATCTTCAGTTACTTTAATATCATCAAGTGTAATAGCTTATAGAGCAGCAGCAAACTCAGCTAATGTAACAGAGATAATCGCTCCAACAATAATAGCAACAGCAATCTCAACAATAGTTGCAGTTGTATCGTGTAAAGTTTTACAAAAGTTACCTACATTTAAGAGAGAGACAGTTGTAAAAACAGATGCTGTAGGAGGGGATGAATAATGTTTACACTTATAATGGAAAGAATATCATTATATGCAATTCCTTTAATTATACTGTTTATAGTTTCATATGCGTACTTTGTAAAAAAAGTAAAAGTATATGAGGTATTTTGTGAAGGAGCAAAAGAAGGGTTCTCTACAGCTATTAGAATCATTCCATTTTTAGTTGCTATGCTAGTAGCAATTGGAGTTTTTAGAAGTTCAGGAGCTATTGATGTAATAATAAGATACTTAAATCCAATTTTAGAGTTTATAGGAATGCCTGGAGAAGTTTTACCAATGGCTATTATGAGACCTCTTTCAGGAGGAGGATCAACAGGAATTTTAAATGATATTTTTATAACTCACGGACCAGATTCTATGATTGGAAGAATGGCTTCAGTTATGATGGGATCAACAGAAACAACTTTCTATGTTTTAGCAGTTTATTTTGGAGCTGTTAGTATTAGAAAAACAAGACATGCAGTTGCAGCAGGACTTTTAGCTGATATAGCTGGAATTTTAGCAGCAGTGTGGATTTGTAATCTAATGTTTAGTTAGGTTGTGGTAATATATGAAAAGATTAAAAGTAGGAGATACTATTGGACTAGTTGCACCAGCAAGTAGTGTTAATAAAGATAAATTGAAAAGTGCCATTGAAAATTTAGAGAAATTAGGCTTTAAAGTTAAAGTTGGGAAAAGCGTAGAAAATATATGGTACTCTTTTGCTGGAACAGATGAAGAGAGAGCAACAGATATTAATAATTTTTTCCAAGATAAAGATGTAGATGCAATTATGTGTGTAAGAGGTGGATATGGAGGCATTAGAATGCTTTCGCTTTTAGATTATGAGGTTATTAAAAATAATCCAAAACCTTTTATAGGTTACAGTGATGTGACATCTTTACATATGGCATTTTTTAAAAAATGTAATTTAAAAACTTTTCATGGGCCTATGGCTGTAAGTAATTTTTCAGAAGACTATAGTTTAGATACTTTAGATGATTTTATAAAAGTTATGACTAGTAATGAAAGTTACACAATAAAAAACTTTTATGAAAAAATATATTTTTATAATACTTTAAAAGGAAGAGGACAGCTAGTTGGAGGAAACTTAGCAGTCTTAGTATCAAATTTAGGAACAGAGTTTGATTTAGAGTATGACAATAAAATCCTATTTTTAGAGGATATTGGAGAATCAACATATAAGGTAGATAGAATGTTGTGGCAGTTAAAAAATCTAGGAATTTTTGATAAAGTTTCTGGTATAGTGCTAGGAGATTTTAAAAAATGCGACAAATCAAGTGAGGATGATATGTCTTTACAAGATGTTTTTTATAGTCATTTTAAAGATTTAAAAAAGCCAGTTTGTTATAATTTAAAATCGGGACATTGCACTCCAATGTTAACACTAGAATTTGGTGAAATTTTAGAGATAGATGGAGAGAAAGAAGAGATAATAGTTATAAAATAAGTAAAGAGGGTAGAACTTAGTTCTACCCTCTTTGTTATATTTGGTTGAAAAATTATTATTGTGATCTTTTAAAGTAAAATGCTGATAAGATTAAGTTTGCTCCACTAAACAGTATGTACCAAGCGATACATAAGAATATAAACTGTTGAGAGAAGAATGGTAATGCAACTAAAAGCACACCAAATAGTAAATCAATAATACCAGAACCTAAACTAAAGTCAACTAAGCTTGGGAATATTTTTCTATTGAAAAGAATATTTAAAACAATAAATATACCTTTGAAAATCATAAAAATTCCAGCATATATAATCATATATATTTGACTAGCAAATGGAGTACTAAATAGTGATAAAGAGATTACCACCTCTAAAACACCTATAAAGATGTAAAGCCCCCAGTGGAAATTAGGTACCTTTCTAAATTGAAATCCTTTAGTAAAGTTTTTAACACCACTAACTAAGAAAAATGCTGCTAGTATATCAACTAAATATACAGAGAATATAGTAGGGCTAAAAATTCCAAAAATTCCAACTAAACTAAATAGAATTCCTGTTACTAAAAGATAAGTAAAAACTTTTTTGTTAAACTCTTGCATTGAAATCCCTCCTTAAAAATAATATTTTATATTTTATTATTCTGTTAAAATAGGAAATCTCCTTTAAAAAAATTTTTTATGTAAAAGTTAATTTCAATTTGTGTTTATTTAGAAAAAATATTTTTCAAAATTTGGGTAAAAAGTGACTAAAATGCTCAAATAGAGGCATAATATAAAACATGTATATATTTAAAGAATAGATTATATATTATTTATATATTTGAAATTGTACTTTTTGCGAAGTATACTTGTGCCAAGATGAAGTACAAAAATATAGTAGGAGGGATTTTATGTTTGAATATCAATTTAACATGGCAGAAACTTTAGCAATAGCAGTTATTTTATTATTGCTTGGAAGATGGGTTAAGAAAAAAGTTAATTTTTTTGAAAAGTTCTTTATACCAGCACCAGTAATTGGTGGAGTAATATTTTCAGTATTTACATTGATTGGTAGACTTTCACAAACATTTACATTCTCATTTGATGGAGCATTAAAAGATCTTTTAATGATAGCATTCTTTACAACAATAGGTTTCTTAGCAAGTTTAAAGCTGTTAAAAAAAGGTGGTATTCAGGTATTTGTATTTTTGTGTGTAGCAAGTGTTTTAGTAATAATCCAAAACCTTGTTGGAGTTACATTAGCTAAGTTTTTTGGTTTAAATCCATTGTTAGGAATAGCAGCAGGATCAGTACCACTAACTGGAGGACATGGAACTTCTGGAGCATTTGGACCAGTTCTTGAAGCAGCAGGAGCAACAGGAGCGATGTCAGTTGCAATAGCTTCAGCTACATTTGGACTAGTTGCTGGATGTATGATAGGTGGGCCAGTTGCAAAAAGATTAATGCAACGTTATGGATTAGTTGGACATAAAGAAGAGGAGTTTTTGATTCCAGAAGAGGATTCAAAAGAGGTTGTAAAAGAAAAAATTACAGAGGAAAATCTTTTCCATGCAATTGTTTATATTGTTATTTCAATGGGAATTGGAGGATTATTAATACCTTTATCTAAAAAAGTAGGAGTAGTTTTACCAGCATATATCGGACCAATGTTAGTGGCTGCTATTATAAGAAACGTTATAGATAACAAAGATACAGAGTTACCACTTCATACAATAAATGTAGTTGGAAATATATCTTTACAACTATTCTTAGCAATGGCTTTAATGTCTATGAAGTTATGGGAATTAGCAGCATTGGCAATTCCATTAGTAGTTATACTATTAGTTCAAACAGTAGTAATGGCACTATACGCATACTTTGTAACATTTAGAATTATGGGTAAAGATTACGACGCAGCTGTAATGGCATCAGGACACTGTGGATTTGGAATGGGTGCAACACCAAATGCAATGGCAAATATGGAATCATTTACAGCAGCAAATGGACCATCACCAACAGCATTCTTTGTACTACCTTTAGTAGGAGCTTTATTTATTGACTTTACTAATGCTTCTTTAATCACAGTATTTATGAATATTTTTGGGAAGTAAAATATAATTAAAAAGGGAGGAGCAAAGTGAAAATCGGTGTTTTTGATTCTGGAGTTGGCGGATTAAGCGTGTTGAAAAAAATAAAAGAAAAAATAGACTTTGCAGATGTAATCTATTATGGAGATAGTATGAACTCCCCTTATGGAAGTAAAAGTATAAAAGAGATTCAAGAACTTTGTTTAAATATAGGAGAGTTTTTAATAGATAATCAAGTAGACATAATAGTTATAGCTTGTAATACAGCAACAGCAGCAGCTTTAGATACTCTAAGAGAGCGATTTACAAGTATTCCAATAATTGGAGTGGTACAACCTGGTGCAGCTATGGCTATAAAGCAAAGCAAAAATAAAAAAATTGGTGTTTTATCAACACCATTGACTGCTAAAAGCGGAATTTATGAAAAGGTAATAAAAACTCTAAATCCAAAATATGAAGTATTTCAAAAAGGTTGTGATCTTCTTTGTCCTATGATAGAGAGAGGATGGGAAGATAACGATAGAAATACAAAACTTTTAAAATCATATGTGGATCAATTACCAAAAGATATCGATACTTTAATTTTAGGTTGTACACACTATCCTTTAATAAGAGGTGAGATTGAAAAGCTAATAGACAAAAAAATAGTGGATCCAGCAGAGGAAACTGCTATGCATGTACTATTTGAATTAAATAAGTTAGCATTAAAAAATGGATTTAAAAAAAGTAGGAAAGAAAAAATAAATATAGACTATTTTGTAACAGGGGATATAGATAGATTTAAGAAAGTAGGAGAAAGATTTTTAGGTGAAGAACTTTCAAATATTTATCAGCCTTTGATGGGATAGTTAATTGGAAAAAGTAACAATGTGATGTTGTTACTTTTTTTTATTCAAAAAAAAGAAATAGATAAATTATTTCGTAGAATAAAGTAACAGATACGGGATTAAAGAAGGAGGAGAGACATGAATAGTTTAATAGATAAAAAATTAGAAACAATATACAAGATACAACCCTATCTAGTTTATATAGACAGTATATTTTATATCTCAGGATCTGTAATTCCTATCGATGAGTTTAAAAAGTATGTAGATAATATAAACTATATAAAGAATCACTCTGATGCAGTAGAAATTTATGAAAATTATACAAAGAATAGTTTACACCTATTTTTTGATAAATATATATCTATTTTTTCAGCTAAAGATATAAAAAAATATATCAATGAAATTTTTAAAGATAGATTGATTATTAATCGTTCAGATTTATTAGAAGGATTAGAGAATTATAATATTTTGGATGAAAATTTTATAGATTGTTATATAAATAACTCTATTTATTTTGACCAAATCTCAGATAGAATTAAAAAAAATTTTTTAATAGATGATTTTGAATAGAAAACTACAAAAATTGAACAAATTACTTGAAATTAGTTTGAAAATATGGTAATATATAGATAAATACGGGGGTATTAGATTTTAAAAAAAGGCAACTTCAATGATTGAGCATTGAAAGTTGCCTTTTTAGTTTAATTTTTGCTTAAAAAGTATTTTTATATAAAACTTCATCTGGAAGCATATCTCTATCTAGTTCAATCTCAACATAAACTGGAAGAGTTTTTCCTGATTCAGTTTGAGTATATTTTGCCATTTCAGCAGCAAGTGTTTCTAATTTTGCTTTATCTAATTTATCATATTCATCTTTTGAAGCGTCACCTTTTAATTCAACTTTTAGTTCTATTTTATGGTGATCTAAATCAACATCATATTCATGAACATTGATAGTTGTTTTACCATCTGTTAAAGCAGGAAACTTATTTCTCAATCCCATTTCAATCATATCCTCTTTAGAGTTGGCAAAAGCTGTAAGTGATAATAAAACACTTAAACTTAAAAGTAATTTTTTCATATATAAACCTCCCATAGTTCTAAACTTCTAAGATATTATTCTTATAAAATTCTTATTTCCTTTTTTATTTTGAAATTATTGGAGAATAAAAAAAAACTCCTTTTGGGGAAAAGGAGTTTTTTATTAACACGGGGGAGTGTTAAAAAATAAAAAAGATTAAAATAGATTTTTGGGGGTATATAGATCTATTCAATCAAATTCGGTCTCAAGAATATAGTACTATAAATGTATATAAATGTCAAATATGTTTTTAAATAGTAAAATTAAATAAAAATAGTGTTTTGAAAAAAAACTTATTAATTAAAAAATAAACGAAAATGGAGTTATATATGAAAAAATTTGAAAGTATAGAGTACTTAAAAAATGGAAATTCAAGGCAAGTACAAAGTTATAAAATATTAAAAAGTATAAATATTTTTAATATTTTAAAAGAGTTTAACCCGATTTTAGTTGGAACAATATCAATTGGAATTGATATAGAAAAAAGTGACTTAGATATAGTATGCCAAATTAATTTAGAAAA
>NZ_KI518185.1 GCF_000479045.1 Cetobacterium somerae ATCC BAA-474 | reverse complement strand
TCATTAATAAAAGTTGTTAAAGTTTGTTCCATTAATAAAAGTCCTCCTAAAATTTAAATTCCAAAATAAATTATAGAGGATTTTGAAGTATAAGTCAAAGGAAATATAGGAATACAGGTAGAAATTTAGTGTTGTTTTTATGTAATTAAATTTCAATTAATATTTAATTTAATTACTTATTTGATGAAATTTATAAAAAGTAGTTTAAAAGAATAGGTAAAGTGTGGTATAATAACAACTTGAAAAAAGTTTTTCATACAATACTGTAAGACTCAAAGTTTACTATCTAGATTTTGAGTTTTTTTATTGTTATATAAGTTATAAGAGGAGAAGTATGAATTTAACATCACTACATTTTAAAATTTTGAGTTGTCTTGAAGCGAACAATTACTCATTAAATGAACTTTCTGAAATATTAAATATATCTGTTTTTAAGGTGAAAAGGTATATAAACGATATAGGGAATCTTTTAAAAGAAGAGGATACTTTAGGTATTCATGAAAAGTTAAAAAAAGATAGAGAGTTATTGGAAAAATTAAAGGAGTTTCAGACTTTTACTCCCAAAGAGAGAGAAAGCTATATTGTAATGAGCTTTTTTAAAAATAATACAATAAATTTAACATCTATAAGTGAAAGATTTTCTGTTACAAGACGAACTTTATCCAATGATATACAGAATTTAAAAAAAGAGTTGGAGTTTTTCTCTTTAAAAATTGTAGGTTATAACTCTTATGGAATCTCTTTAGAGGGGAATGAAAAAAATAAAAGAGAGTTTTTTGAGTTATATTTTCTAAAGTTATTTGTAGAGGAAAAATATCTTCCAAAAGAGTTTGAAAGCTTTTTTTTAGAACTGAATGAGATAAAAAAAGAGTATAAAGTTTCAAAAATTGTGGATATGATCTATAAAGTGTGTGAAAAATGGGAGATGCCTCGGAATACATATACAATTTTACATATAGAGATCTTAATCTATCTTGCTATAATACGAAAAGATTTTGAAGATGAAAGTGTAAAAACTGTGGATAGATCTATTGATTTAAGCGAATATACAGAGTTAAATGAAGTTTTAGAAAAAATAGAATTCTTTTCAAATTATGAAAGAGATTTTGTAAAAAAAATTTTTTTAAAAAGAAAAAAAATGAACTTCTTTCAAAATAATAGAGAAGAGGTTTTGGAGTTAAGAAACTTTATAGAATACTTAAGTAAAGTTTTAAAGATGGAGATACCTTTAAATGATGATCTTTTAATGAGGTTAACAATTGTACTTACTATGATGAAAATAAAGAGACTTTTTAATATCGTTGAAATATATATTTTTAACAATCAGGTAGCTGAGGATTATTTTAATAAATTAAAATTAGTTTCTAATTTAGTAAAAAAATATTATAAAAATATAGATAGTTTTGATAGAACAATTTTATCAATAACTATTTTAAATGAGATTAATAAAGATATTGAAAGAAAGATAGAAAACTTAAAAAATATTGTAGTTGTCTATAACTTCTTAAATATAGGGCTAGTGAAAGATATTTGTGAGGAGTTTAAAATTGAAAAACTTATGAAAAATATGAAGTTTGTATCTTATCGAGAGTTGGATTATTTTATAGAAACAAATAGTGTTAAGGGGATTGTGTTGTTTGAAGATATAAAATTAAATAAAAAGTACGATAATATAAAGCAGATTAGATTTAATCTACCTGTAACAAAGTTAGATAAATTTAAGTTAAGTGTGTTTTTAAAAAAGGAAGATGTTTAATAAATTAGTATACATATATTAGAAAATAACTATACTAAGGGGGAGACATGGAGAGAACACTTCTGATTATAAAGCCTGATGCTGTGGAAAGAAAACTAATTGGAGAGATAATCCAAAGAGTAGAAAGAAAAGGATTGGAGATTAAGGCTTTAAAAATGGAAAATATAACTGTAGAAAGGGCAGAGAAACACTATGAAATTCATAAGGGGAAAGAGTTTTATAATGGTCTCATAGAGTTTATCACATCTGGACCAGTTGTGCTTATGGTTTTAGAAGGAAAGGATTGTATAAGTATAGTGAGACATATGGCTGGAAGTACGTCTCCAGTGGATGCAGTTCCTGGGACAATAAGAGGGGACTTTTCAATGGATACTTTAAGAAATATTGTTCATACTTCTGATAGCGTAGAAACAAGCACAAGAGAGATTAAGAACTTCTTTAAAAATATAGACTAAGATATTTTGAAATATTTATCTATTTTAAAAAACTAGGAAAGAGAATAAATCCTTTGTATAACTTGATAACTTAATTTAAATAGGAGGTAGCTTTATGAAAAAATTTTTATTGAGCATGTTTTTACTTCTTGGAATGACATCTTTTGCACTAGAGCTGACAAGTAGTGGAATAAAGGATGGAGTTATTGAGAAAAAATATGGAACTTATGGAAAAGATCAATACCATGGAATGCCAACTCTTTCAATTCCTTTTGAATGGAAAAATGCACCTGCAGGAACAAAGCAGTTTGCTTTAGTAATAGAGGACTTTGATGCTGTAGAGGCAGTTGGAGTCATCTGGTTACACTGGTTAACTCTAATACCAGGAGATGCCAAGGCTTTACCTGAAAATGCCAGTACAACAGATTCAAAATTAATTCAAGGTGAAAATAGCTGGTGGTCTTTAATTGGTGGTAGTTTACCAAAAGAGGAAGTAGCTAGATATGGAGGACCTGTTCCACCTAATAAAACACATACTTATACAATAACACTATATGCTTTAGACAAAGAGATGGATTTAAAAAAAGGATTCTATTTAAATGAGTTATATGACGCTATAGATGGTCATGTTTTAGAAAAAACAGTTTTAAAAGCCAAATATATAAAAGAATAGTAAAACTAAAAAAGCTGAGTTCAATGAACTCAGCTTATATTTTTACTTGTCTAATAATGGCTTTGGTAAAGGCTTAGTTGGAGCTTCAACTGGCTCAGGAGTAGCTACTACAACCTCCTCAACAACTGCCTCTTGAACTACTACTTCTTCTTGAGGTTGAGTGCTTGAACATCCAACTAAGAATAAGCTAAAGAAAATGCTTCCTAATACTAATTTTTTCATATTAAAATCCCTCCTCGTATGTATTTGAAATTGCTTTCATTCCTTAATTATAGCACATTTTCATTAAGTTGTCTTCAAAATTCATAACCAACTATTGAATTTTTTAATAAAATATTTTTTTGCAAAAATTATAGTAAAAAAATATCCAGTAAGTATTAAAACAACCCAAATAAAGTAAGAAATAGGCATTGGTACGAATCCTAAAGTTCCGTTAATTTTAGAATATGGAACAAATAAAGCAAAAATCATAATAGCAGAAGTTAAAAGAATAACTTTTATATTGGCATTAGATTCAATAAAAGGTATTTTTCTAGTTCTAATAAGATGAATTATAAGAGTTTGAGATAAAATACTCTCTATAAACCAACCAGTATGAAAAAGAGCTTGTGTGGCAGGTGAATTAGCCTTAAATATATAAAACATAATCAAAAATGTAATAATATCAAAAATAGAACTTAAGGGTCCTATATAAACCATAAATTTTCCAACACTTTCAGCACTCCAATTTTTAGGTTTTAAAATATCCTCTGTATCAACATTATCCCAAGGGATAGAGATCTGAGAGATATCATAAAGTAGGTTTTGAAAAAGTATCTGTATAGGAAGCATTGGTAAAAATGGTAAAAAAGCACTGGCTAAAACAACACTAAATACATTTCCAAAATTTGAAGATGCTGTCATCTTTAGATATTTAATCATATTAGTAAATATTTTTCGACCAATTATAACACCCTCTAAAAGAACTGAAAGTTCCTTTTCTAAAAGTATTATCTGAGCTGACTCTTTAGCGATATCCATACCATTTTCAACTGAAATTCCAACATCACATTGTCGAAGAGCAGGGGCATCGTTTATTCCGTCACCCATATAACCAACGGTATTTCCCATCTCTTTTAAAAGTCTAACAACTCTAGCTTTATCAAGTGGTGAAAGCTTACAAAATATAGTTGTATCTTTTAAAAGTTTTTTTAACTCTAAATCATCAATAGCTTCCATGTAACTTCCATCAATAGCTCCTGTAACTTCAATTCCAATATCTTTACATATTTTTTGAGTAACTAGTTCATTATCTCCAGTTAAAATTTTAACATCTACTCCGTACTGATATAAAGATTTTAAAGTATCTCCTACACCCTCTTTAGGTGGATCTAAAAATCCTAGCATTCCAACAAAAGTTAAAGACTCCTCATCTTTATTGCTAAAGTTAAGATCCCTATCTTTGGGAAGTGTTTTTTTACCAATACCAATAACTCTCATTCCATCCTCATTTAAATTGGAAACAAGATTTTTGATTTTTTCTTCAATCTCATCTTTTATTTCAAACACCTGACCATCAATCTCTACAAAATTTGAGATATATAGCATCTCTTCAATGGCACCTTTAGTAATCATAGTTCTATTCTCATCACTATCTTCAACTATAACAGACATTCTTCTACGTTCAAAATCAAATGGTAGCTCATCAATTTTTTTATACTCGTTTTTTATAGAGTAATGTTCCTCTTCAAACTCTAAGATTGCTCTATCCATAAGATTTTTAAGTCCTGTTTGAAAATAACTATTTAAATATGCTAAATATAAAACATTATCATCATCAATACCTTTGAAATTTAAATACTTTACAACAGTCACTTTATCTTGGGTTAAAGTTCCTGTTTTATCTGTACATAGAATATTCATAGCCCCAAAGTTATGAATAGAATCAAGTTTTTTAACTATAGTTTTTTTCTTTGAAAGCTCAATAGCACCTTTAGTTAAGTTACCAGTTACAATCATAGGAAGCATCTCAGGAGTTAAACCAATGGCAACAGACAAGCTAAATAATAAAGATTCAAACCAAGCATCTTTTAAATAACCATTTATTAGAAAAACAATTGGTACCATAAAAATCATAAACTTAATTAAAAGTCTTGAAACATCATCAATTCCCTTTTCAAAACTAGTCTCTACTTTTGTGCTTTTTAAACTTTCACTAATAGTATTTAAAAATGTGTGTTTTCCAGTTCCAAGAACTATTCCAGTAGCAGCTCCACTTAAAACATTAGTTCCCATTAAAACTATGTTAGATAGATCAGAGATAGCTCCTGCTTTAACAAGTAGATTAGAGTATTTTTCCACAGGATTAGACTCTCCAGTTAATACAGATTGACTAATGAAAAGGTCTTTACTAGATACAATTCTAATATCTCCAGGAACAATATCTCCAGCAGTAAGTTTAACAATATCCCCAGGGACTAAGGTTTTTATATCAATTTCCATAGGAAGATTATCTCTAACTACTGTAACTTTAGTAACAATTAGATTTTTTAGTTTTTCAGCAGTTTTACTAGAACGATATTCTTGAATAAATTTAATAAGACTGCTTATTAAAATCATAGTTATAATTAAAATTATAGATATCCAGGAACGCTCAGTCTCTTTAACAAAAATAACATCAGTAAAAAGAGAAACAAAGGCTAAAGTTCCCAAAATAAAATTAAAAGGATTTAAAAAAGCGAGTAAAAGTTGGATATACCAAGGTTTTACTTTTTCTTTTGAAATCTCATTTAATCCAAATTTCTCTAAACGACTTATGGCTTCTTCATTTTTAATACCTCCTAAAGAGGTTTCTAAAGTCATAAAGACGGTTTTTATATCAGCTTCAGAAAATAGTTTTAACGTTCCATTTATACTATTTTCACTGTTATCAAAATTTTCATACAAAGTAATCATTCCTCCCAATAATAAAGATACCTTAAATAGTATTTACCAAAAAAAATACAGACTCCTTTAAAAATAAAAAAACAGTAAAAAAGATAAATAAAAAACGTTTTGTATAACAGTACAAAATTTAAAATATCAAAGTGAGGTGCCGTATGAAAGAGAAAGTTTTACTTTTGTTTTCCCTTCTAATTGTTTGTAGTAAGCTATCGTTTTCAGTAGCTTCAGAAGCTACAAATGAAAAAGAAGGACTAATTTTTTTTACAAATTTTAACTATTTTAAATCTAATGAACGGAATTTTAAAAATGTAAATGAAAAGGGAGATGTTGAATTAAATATAAGTGATGTAAAATCATTAAAAACACCAGAAACTCCCAAGCCTATTTTACCTCCTACACCAGTGATACAACCAACTCATGTAAAAGACACTACGACTATTCCAGAAAAACCAATAGTAAAGCCAGAAACAAAACCAAAGGTACCAGATAAACCGGTAATAACACCACCGCAAAACTTATATACTGATATTTTTTATAATAATGATTGGATTTATGATACTCATTCATATTTAACTCCAGGAGGAGATTTAATAGTTTCATCAAATAATAATCTTTTCACTGGAATGGGAGCTGTAGCAAGTGGATTTTCCATTGAAAATAATAACAATGTAACTATTGAAAATGGTAGTTCAACAACAAATCTAATAGGAATGTTATCTTTAGATAAAGGAGGTATTATAAATGGAGAAAAGGGAAATATAACTGTAGGAGGAAGTACGAATAATTTTGGAATGGTTGTTTTAGGAGGAGGAACTGGAGAGAACAAAGGTACTATAAATGTAAATGATGGAGCTTTTGGAATGTATACAAAGGATTCTACATTGTTAAATTCAAATAAAATAGTTGTTAATAATGGTGCTGGAATGATTTCTACAGAAACTGGAACAATAAAAAACACAGGGACAATAGAAACTTCAACATCATCTACAACTCCTGGTTTTGGAATGACAACATTTGGCACATCAACTGCTACAAATGCAGGAACAATTGTGGTAAATAATTCACAGATAGGTATGTTAAGCTTTGATTCAAGTAAATTAGTATCTAATGGAGTACTGGAAGTTAGTGGAGGAATAGGTGGATACGCTAGTGAAGCTGGACAGATGACAAATAATGGTGTTATAAATATTACTAATGGAGGAACAGGGATATGTATAGATGGACAAGGTCAAAATCAAGCACAAGGTTTTAATAATAGTAGTGGAACTATAAATGTTGAGAGTGGATCAATTGGTATGAGTGGTGTAAATAATGGAATTATAACTAATTATGGGAATATTAATCTTGTAACATCAAATACCAAAATAGCAACTTCAGAAACTAACCAAGAGGTTGGAATGTATGTAACTACAAATGGATTAGCAACAAATATGGGAGATATAAATGTAGGCAGCAATCAAATTGGAATGTACAATGAAGGAGCTTCAAACTCTAGAAATTACGGGAATATCTTAATTAGCTCTCAAGGAACAGGAGTAGTTTTAAATAATAGCACAAATGGAGGATCTACTTTTTTAAATGAAAATACAGGAGTTATAAAAGGTGATGCTATAACAGGGATTTTATTAGGTGGAGCTGGTTATGTTCAAAACTATGGAGATATAGATATTTCAAATGGAACAGCAGCAGTTATGGTAAATGGTACAGGAACAATATATAATTATCATAATATAAATATAACTAATACAAAATATGGTATGCTGTCATTAAATGGTGGAGGAATAATAAATGAAAATATATCTGGGTATACATCAAGTATAACTTCAGATAATAATGAAAATGCAAAGATGGCTGTAATAGGAAGTGGATATGCTTTAAATCAAGGAACGATAACTTCTGAGAATACTAAGTATATAATGTACCTGTCAGGAAATGGAAGTTTAAGAAATACAGGAACATTGACATCGAACATAACAAGTAATTATTCAACATACACAACTATGTATGGAGAAAAAGGTGGAACAATAACAAATGCAAAAAATGGTATTATAAATATAAATGGTGGAGATAGTAACTACGGTATGATAATTAGTGGATCAGGGCAACTTACAAATGATGGGACAATCAATGCTGGAAGTTATCAAAATGGTATTCTTATAACTGAGTCTGCAACTGGAATAAATAATGGAGATGTAAATTTTGGTATATATGGAACTGGGGTTAGTGTATATAACACAACAGCACAGGGAGAATTTACAAACTATGGAAATATAATAGGTGCTTCTTCAAACTATCAAGGTGG
This sequence comes from Cetobacterium somerae ATCC BAA-474, assembly GCF_000479045.1. Lineage (NCBI taxonomy): Bacteria > Fusobacteriati > Fusobacteriota > Fusobacteriia > Fusobacteriales > Fusobacteriaceae > Cetobacterium > Cetobacterium somerae. The sequence continues at coordinate 45,029 of NZ_KI518185.1, read as the reverse complement.
AACATACGGTATATATGCTTTTGGAGAGGGGAAAATATCAAATGCAGGACTTGTAAAACTAGATTATGGAGATGCAGCGATTATTATTTCAGGAGGTGGAACAGCAACAAATTTAAAAGGTGGAAAGATTGAGATAGCAAGTACAGATTATGGTATGTTTTCTACAAATGGAGCAACTATAGAAAACTATGGAGAGATTGAAGTGACACCTGATTATAATACATACAGTATAGGAAATAGTGCTATGTATGTTAGTGGATCATCTGGAGCAGCTATAAATAGAGGGGAGATTATTGTAGGAGGAGCATACTTTAATGCAATGGGAACAGCAGGGCTTACAACAATAAAAAATGATGCAGGTGGAACAATAACTATTTTAGATGGAGCAATTCAAAGTTTTGCATTTGACTTGGGAAGTGGAACAGCCACAAATGCAGGAACAGTAAATTTAGGAACTACAGGAGAGTTAGTAAATAATGGAACTTTATTTAATTATGGATATATAGATGCTCCAAATGGTATAAAAAATGGAGCTAATGGAATCTTAGTTATGGAGCAAGGTGGAACAACAAATACTACATTGAAAGAGGCAGTAGTTGGCCTAAGTTATGCTTCAAATATATATAATAGAGGAGATAAAGCTTTTGCAGCATTAAATTTAAAATTTAATGCAACAGGAATAACTTCTTACTCATATCTATATGACATAGGAAAAGATAATGATGAATTTTTAATAAGAAGAAAGGATTTTACAGAAATAACTGAAGGGAGTTTAGGTAAATTTTTAGAAGGTATATATTTTGATAGTGGAAACACTACTAAAGATAAATTTTTTAATATTTTAAGAAGTGCTCGAAATAGCTCTCAATACAATAGTTATTTAGATACTATTTTTGGTAGAGATATCTATCCTAATATAATATTCCAAACTAAAGATACTATAGAATATACAACAAACAGTATTTTAGATAATCTAGAAGACAAATTAACAAATAATAGAAAAAGTAGTTTCATTGTAGGGTATACTTTTGAGAAGTTTAGACAAAAAGGTTTCGATAGAGTAGAGGGTCACGACGATAATCTAAATGGATTTTATTTAGGAAAACAATATTATTTAAATGATTATAGTGACTACGGATTTGTATTTAGTTATACAAGATTAGATAGTGATTACTATTCAAATGCAGGAAAAAGAGAGGATAACTTTTTACAAGGGACAGCATTTATGAACTATACTAAAAATGATGTGAAGGGTGTTGGAGCTATGTATTTAGGTTTTGCAAAAGGTAATATAAAAAGAAACTTTGATTTGACATATATAGATTATGATGATAGTACACCTAAATATACAAATATTAATGATAGATATAAAGGAGATACTAAAAACTTTTATATAGGAACATCTGGGAAAATATCTAAAAGATATAATTTTTCTAGTTTATTTATAGAACCTGAAGCTAGTGCCTATTTAATGGGAGTCTTCCAAAATAAAATTAATGAATCAGGAGAAGAGTTCAATCTTCATGTAGACGAGTTAAATAGCTTCTTTAGTAAAGTAAAAACAGAGATTGGAGTTGGAAAAGTAATACCTATTCAAAATTATCAATTGACACTTAAAGTTATAGGAGGGCTTGGACAAGAGTTAAACAGTCCAAAAGATGATTTGAAAGTTAGTTTAAGAGAGGCTTCAGAAGATAAAGCTAAAATAAAAGTGGATAGAGAGAATCAGTTTTCAAAAGAGTTGGGAACAAAAATAAATTTAGAAAAGATAGGTGCGGATAGTTTAGAATTTTACGTTGATTATAGATATATTTTTGAAGATGATGACTCTTGGAAAGTTGGAGGGGGAGTTGTATATAAATTTTAGATAAAAAGGTTTTTTGAAAAAAATTTGTATATATAGGTATAATTGGGAAAAAGGAGAGTGTTTCACTATGGAAAATAAGAAAAAACTAGATGAACTAAAAGATGAGGCAAAGGAGAGCTTAAAAAAAGATGAGCCTGCTAAAAAAGAGGAAGTGGAGGACTTTTGGGATAGATTTAAAAAATTAGAGAAAATTTATAAAGATAACTTTGATAGACTAATTGCAGCAGAACTTTTAGATATAAAGATGCTACTATTTGAAATTGAAGAAAAGCATAAAGAAAAAGAGGAACACGAAAAAGAAGAGAAAGACAAAAAATAGTAAAAATTAAAAAAGGAGCTCTAAGCAAGCTCCTTCTTTTTATTACAAAAATCTTTATAGTCTTTTAAAACTTCAGCATAACCTCTAGCAACGTATCCAATTAAAGTGGCATCGTCAATCCAGCCAACTCCAGGAATTAAATCTGAAACAGCATCAATAGGAACGATAACATATATAATTGCAGCAGTTAAAATAACTAAATACTTTTTATCTAGTTTATATTTTCTGTTTTTTGTATCTTTTACTAAATTAATAATAAGAAGGAAATCTTCAGCACTAGCGCCTAAATTCATAGCTTTTTTCAAAGCTAGTTTTAAATCTTGAGAACTAATTTTTCTTCCTTGAAACTTTTTAAAAAATTTAATAATCAATTTATTCATAATATCTCTCCATTATAAAATTACACAATATTGTATAGTATAAAGCTTTTTCTGAATTAATTCAAGGAAAGATTTTTTATTAAAAGATTATTTTTGTAAAACCTTTAAAATCTCTCTAGCAACAGCAGCTCCAGATGCAGGGTTTTGTCCTGTAACTAATCTTCCATCAGCAACAGCGTACTCTCCCCAATTATCAGTTTTACTATATTTAGCCCCTCTTTTAACAAGTTCATCCTCTGTTAAATATGGAACAAGCTTATCAAGTTGAACCTCTTTTTCCTCACTATCAGAGAATCCTGTAACTTTTTTATCCTTTATTAAATACTCTCCAGAACTATCTTTTATATTTAACAGTCCAGCTAATCCGTGACAAACAGCTGAAACAATTCCACCATTGTTCCAAATACCAATAGCAATCTCTTGTAGTTTTTTATCATTAGGGAAGTCCCAAATAACTCCATGTCCTCCAGTATAATATATAATAGAGTAATCATTATAGTTAATATCTTTAGCAGGAACGGTAGTTCCAAGAGCGTTCATGAATTTTCGATCAGTATAAAATTTCCAATCTAAATCAGACATCATTTCAGGCTCAATACTATGTGGATCAATAGGTGTATATCCACCTAAAGGGCTAACATAAGTTACTTCAAAGCCATTGTTTTCCATAACTTCAACAAAGTGAACAGCTTCACCTAACCATAAACCTGTGGCTCTGTTAACATTTGAGTATTTTGAAACATTTGTAACAACAACTAAAACTTTTTTATTCATAAGAAAACCTCCTGAGAATATAGATGCAATAAAATGAAATCCATTTGAAATACTTTTACGAATTTTATATCTATATTCCTGTAAAAAATTCAAAGAGGATATCAGTATTTTTTTTGAATAAGAAAGAAAAAAGAGTCTAAGGAGGAAAAATGAAAAAAAGTGGAAATTTTATATTGAAAAGTGATAGTATTAAAGATGGTTATATTAAAGATGAGTTTGGAAAACATGGAGATCTATGGATAGATAATATGCCCTCAAAATCTTTAAGTTTAAAATGGGAAAATGCTCCAGAAGAAACAGAAAGTTTTTTGGTTGTTATGCAAGACTATGATGCAATTCCTGTAGCTGGGTTTTCTTGGATACACTGGATAGCACTAGTTCCAAAAAATTATACTGAATTAAAAGAGGATGCAAGTAGAATGGATAAAAATATAATTCAAGGAATAAATAGTTGGGCATCAAAGCTAGTTGGATTACCAAAAGAAAGAGCGACATTTTATGGTGGGCCAACTCCACCAGATAAAGACCATATATATGAAGTAAAAATATATGCCTTAGATAATATTCCAAATTTAAAAACTGGATTTTATTTAAATGAAGCTTATAAAGAGATAAAAGGTCATATATTAGAGGAAGCAGAAACAGAGGGGATATATAGAGTATAGGGAGGAGAAAAAATGTATAGTTGTGCAAATTGTAAAGTTCATGGGTGTAGAGAACAAAATTATGAAAAAATGCCTAAAAATTGTCCAAGTCGAGATAGAGAGTTTCAAGAGGAGAATAAACTCTTATATTTAGATGAGGAAAATTATAAATTAGCTCATAATTCAGCTTTAGTTGAAAGTGAAGGCTATTGTAGATTAACTAGGGTAGAAGAGATAATGGAGTTCGCTAAAAAAAATAACTTTACAAAAATAGGATTAGCATTTTGTGTTGGACTTAGAAATGAAGCTGAGATTTTTACAAAAATACTTAAAAATAGAGATTTTGAGGTATGTTCAATAATTTGCAAAAATGGTTCTGTGCCAAAGGAGTTTATAGGTATATCTGACTGTGAAAAGGTTAGACCTGGAACTAATGAGGTAATTTGTAATCCTATTGGTCAAGCAAGGCTTCTTAATAAAATGGGAACACAGTTAAATGTTATGTTAGGACTTTGTGTAGGTCACGACTCTCTTTTTATGAAGTATTCAGAGGCTCCAGCAACAGTTTTAGCTGTAAAAGATAGAGTTACAGGACACAATCCTTTAGCACCATTATATATATCAGATACATATTATCATAAAAAACTTTTTAAATAAAATTCGTTTTAAAGTGAATCAAAATGATAATTATATAAAAATTATATTTTGAAATGATACTTAAGTAGGGTATAATTGATATCATGAATAATAATATCCTAGGGAGGTACACACTATGAAAAAAGCGTTTTTATTTTTACTAGCACTTTCTACATTGAGTTATTCAGCACCAAAGACATCATATAGAACTGGAGTAGCCTTCGCATTAGGAGACTATTTTAACTCCCCAGCTACAAAGGTCTTAGAGGCTGGTAAAGTTGTACAACTAGAGGAGAATATATATGCTCAAAAAGTAAAGTATCAAGCATATAGTGATTTTGGTGGACAAATAGTTAAAGAAAAAATATTTATATTAAAAAAGATAGATTCTACATTTAAATTTGTAGAAAAGTTAGATGTAGGAGAGATAGAGTTATAAGAGAAATGGAGCTAATAATTAGCTCCATTTTATTTTTACAAATATCTTTAGTCCTATAATCAATTAATAATAAAAAATAAATATCAACTCTTTTCAGATTTCCCAATATATGATAACATGTATAGTAGGGGGTGGTATAATGAATACAACAGCTGCCAATATTCTTAAAATTTTATCTCAGAGCGAAATGTCTGTAGATGATATGCAGTTGTATTTAGAAGTAGAAAAGAGTTCTATAATAAAATCTATATTACAATTTAACGAATTTTTAAAATCAATTAATTTACCAACAATAGAAAAGAGTGAAAACTTATACTCTTTAAATCTTTCAAATCAACAAATGAAAACACTATTTAACAATTTCAACACATTAACATTAACAGAAAAAATAGATTACCTATATATTAAATTTATAGCTACAGGATTTCTGAATTTAGAAAAAGAGAAAGAAAATTTAGATATATCTAGAAGCACAATTTTAAGAGCTTTTAAAACTGTGAAAGAGACTTTTGCAAAAAATGGAACAACTTATGAATATGTCCATGGAAAAGGTTTAGTTTTAAAAAATTTAAGTCAAATTGATAAAGGAACTTTTTGTAAAAAATTAATGATATTTTTTATAGAGGAGGATATTCTAGTTCCAAGTAGAAAAAAACTATTAGATAGTATAAAAAAATTTGACACAAAAGAACGTATGGAAAAACTGTATCCTATTTTAAATAGTTCAGATATATCTATAAACTATGTTATGCTTTCTTTTGTTCATACTTTAGAAATTTGTGTTGATCTATTTGGAGGATTTAATTTTAAAATAGATAAAGACTCAAATATAGAGAAATTTATAAAATTAAAAAATTTAGTGTACAAACACGGCGCAGGTTTTAATGATGAATATAAAAAACAACTAGTGGAATTTTTATTTTCATTCTCCTATGAAGAGGGGCAAATGGATGGAACATTAATTAATAAAAGTTCAAAATTTATAGAGGATTTAAAAAAATATTTTAAGTTACAAATGTCAAATAAAGATTTATACAGATTACTTTTCAATAAAGTTTATCTTTCATTTTTTAAATTTGAGAATAATATTTTAAAAATTTCAAATTTAAAGAGAGATAAAGCTCAATTAAAAATTTTAGAAAAACTAGATAAATTTTTAGAGGAGTACTCATATAAAATGTATCTTGCTGATAAATATATAATAGCTTTTGTGCTGAAAACTATTATAATAGAGGAAAATCTTAGTGATATAAAAAATGTATTACTTCTATTTCAAGATGCAGTAATTAATAAAAAAAGTGCATTTAATGTATATTTAAAAAGATATATTCCAACTGTTAATTTTGATGTTGAACCAATACTATTTTATCAAAGAGATGTGGCTACTCTGAAAAAAAACTATGATATTATTATAAGTGATAGTAAAATATCTTATGATTCAATTTTAATTGATTCATATAGTAATATTAAAATTTATGAAATCTTAGAAAATCATGCTTTAAAAAGAGGATTAAATAAGGAGTAGTGTATGAGCACAGATAATGAAAAAATTCAGAGATTAATATCTATTGCAAAGTTGTATTATTTAGAAAATATGACTCAAAGTGAAATTGCAAAAATAGTTGGAGTTTCTCGTCCTTTAATTAGTAAATTTTTAACAGAGGCTAGAGAGTTAGGATTAGTAAAAATAGAAATAAATGATATTTTAAAAGATAATGTTCAAGAGAGTAGATCAGAGGAGTTATGTAAAAAGTATAATTTAAAAGATGTGTATATAGTTCCATCAAGTAGCAATAAAAATTTAAATGATCAGATATTTATGGATTACTCTTTAGAATATATTTTTAATCAGTATAAAAATAGTCAAATATTAGGTATTGGATGGGGAAATACAATAGGTGGAATTTTAGAAAGGATAGATAGTAAAGATCGACATATTTTTTCTGGAACTGTTGTGCCACTAATAGGAAATGCACCAGTTTCTCATAGAAATTATCATACAAATGAACTTATAAGAATGCTTTCAGAAAAAACTAATTTAATTTCAAAATATTTATATTTACCATTTTTATGTTCATCGAATATTGAAAAAGAGATGTTTTTAAAAACGGAAAATTTAAGAGAGGTTTCATATTATTGGAATAAAATAGATTGCTCAATAGTACAGATAAGAAATTTTCCATCAGCACCAGATTTAGCCACAGAAGCAAGATTTGGAAAAGTTTTACAAGAGGAGAAGGCTGTTGGAATATTTTTAAGTTATTACTTTGATATTAATGGAAATATTTTAAAAGGAGAAAATGATTTTTCCATTCAAATTACATTAGAAAGTTTAAAAAGTAATAAAAAAGTAATTGGTATAATAAATAAAAGAGTTCACCCATCAGCAGTTATAGGAGCTTTAAAAACAGGTTTTTTTACTCATATAATTATTGATAGTGATGTAGCTAATCTAATTTAAAAATAAATATATAATAAAATTTAAGAAGCTTGGGTAAGCTTCTTTTTTTATTAAAATTATTGAAATAAAAAAATTTGACATTTGTCAGAACAAAGGTTATATACATATTAAAAGAAAAAAATCTATTTTTAAGAGGTGAAGATATGATTATAACAAAAGAGAGATGGATAGCTATTTTTCAAAATATTTCAGAACTTATGATAGAGAATAAAGATATTTTATCACAGATTGATTCTAAATTTGGAGATGGAGACCACGGTATTACAATTGAAAGAATTGGAGTTGTTTTAGGTGATAAAGCCAAAGAGTGGAAAGATAAAGATCAATCTTTAAAAATGTTTTTTCAAGAGATTGGAGATACTGTTACAAATATAAATGGAGGATCTGCTGGACCACTTTATGGAACATATTTAAGTGGATTAGGTGAAGATTTAGATGAGGATATTGTTGAAGCTGATGGAAAAACATTAAAAAAAATACTAGACTCAGGATTAACAGAGTTACAATATTTAACAACAGCTAAAGTTGGAGACAAAACTATGATGGATACACTTATACCGGCTACAGAAGCAGCATTAAATGCAAGTGATGATATACTTGATATAGTAACAAAAGCTAAAGACGCTGCTCTTGAAGGAGCTGAGAAAAGTAAAGATTTTGTGAGTAAGTTTGGAAGAGCCAAAAGTTACAAAGAGCAAACAATAGGAACACCTGATGCAGGAGCAACAAGTTGTACATATATATTTTTAGGTTTATATGAAGGTTGCAAATAGATATTAACTTTAATTATATAAAATAGGAGGAGTTTTAATGAAAATGAAAAAGTTTATTAATGATCCATCAAAGTTAACATCAGAGTTATTAGAAGGACTAGCTTTAGCAAATAAAGATATACTAGAGTTAAAACCAAATAATCTAGTTGTATCAAAATCTTTAAAAGATGCCAATAGAGTTACTGTTGTAACTTTAGGGGGAGCAGGACATGAACCGGCTTTATCTGGGTTTGTTGGAGATGGAATGATTGATATTTCAGTAGTTGGAGATATATTTGCAGCTCCAGGTCCTCATGCCTGTATAGAAGCGATTAAAATGGCTGAAAAAGGACATGGTGTTTTATTTGTTGTTTTAAACCATGCAGGTGACATGTTAACAGCAAACTTAACAATGAAAGAGGCCAGAAAACAGGGATTAAATGTTATAAAAGTTGTAACTCAAGAGGATGTATCTAATGCTCCAAGAGAAAACAGTGATGATAGAAGAGGACTAGTTGGTTGTGTTCCAACATATAAAATTGCTGCAGCTGCAGCTAAAGCAGGAAAAACTTTAGAAGAGGTTGCAGAAATAGCTCAAAGATTTGCAGATAATATGGCGACAATTGCAGTTGCAGCTAGAGAAGCAACACATCCACAAACAGGGGCACCATTTGCTGACCTTGGGGATATAGATATGGAGATTGGAATGGGACAACATGGAGAGGGAGGAGGAGGGCGTCAACCTATGAAATCAGCAGATGAAACTGTTGAAATTATGATGGGAGCACTTCTTAAAGACTTGAATATAAAAACAGGGGAAAAACTTATGGTTATCATAAACGGATCTGGAGGAACTACTTTAATGGAGCAACTTATACTTTTCCGTGGATGTGTTAAATATTTAGAAAAGTTAGGAATTGAAGTTGTTGCCAATATGGTAGGAGAAATTTTAACAGTTCAAGAACAAGCAGGGTTCCAGATGTTTATAGCTAGAATGGATGAGGAGTTATTAGATTACTGGAATGTTTCTGCAAAAACACCATATTTTTCTAAATAATTAGGGGAGTGAACGAGGATGGCTGATTTAGATGGAAATAAAGTAGCAAAAGATTATGGAATAGATAAACCATTTCACAATCAATCTTTTTATATAAAAGGTATGGACAATATCGATTGGGGAATGAAAGATCGTCTATCAAAAATATTTAATCCGAAAACAGGGAAAACAGTTATGTTAGCTTTTGATCACGGATATATAATGGGGTCTACTTCTGGACTGGAAAGATTGGATTTGGTTTTACCAGATCTCTTAGAAGAGGTTGATTGTATAATGGGAACTAGGGGCGCTATAAGAACATGTGTTCCACCAATTTATAATAAAGGTGTTGCACTTAGATGTTCTGCTGGATCTAGTGTTTTAGATGATGATATGTCTTTTGAAGTTATAGGTGTAGATATAGATGATGCCATTAGAATGAATGCAAGTTGCATGGCTATTCAAACCTTTATTGGAGCACCTGGACAAAAGGATTCTATTGAGAATTTAGTGAAAACAATAGACGCAGGAAATAGATATGGAATTCCAACATTAGGAGTAGTTGCAGTGGGAAAAGATATGGAGAGAACAACAAAGTTTTTTCTATTAGCCACTAGAATGTTAGCTGAGTTTGGGTGTCAAATTATAAAAACTTACTATTGTGAAGATTTTGAAAAAGTGGTCGCAGCATGTCCAGTACCTCTTGTTGTAGCAGGTGGAAAAAAGCTTCCTGAAAAAGAGGCTCTAACATTAGTTTATAACGCTATAAGTAAAGGTGCTGCTGGTGTAGATATGGGACGGAATATATTTCAAGCAGAAAATCCTAAGGCTATGGCAAGATGTGTAGGAAAAATTGTTCATGAAAACTATAGTGATGCTGAAGCTTATAATCTTTATTTAGAATTAAAAGATAAAATTTAAGAAGTAGGAGGTATAAGATGTTTAAAAAATTTGTTCATATAGGAGCACCTACTGATAAAAAAATGCCAAATGAAGAGTATTGTGAAGATATGAAAGTATGGATTTCAGACCCAGAAAAGGATGAGTTTAAGTTTGAATATCTAAGATTTGAAAAAGACTCTTGGATGGCTAAAGAGATTCAGACTCAAACACATATTGCAGTTGAGGTAGAAAGTATTGAAAAAGTTTTACCAACATGTGATAAGGTTTTATTAGAACCAACTGTGGTAAATGAAAACTGCAAAATAGCTTTTGTTTTAAGAGATGGAGTTGTGTTAGAGTTGATGGAGATAAAATAAAAAGAATAAAAAAATTAATAGAAGAAATAGCAAGTTTTTTAAGTAAGTTAGTTTAAGAAAACTAAGTTTATAAAGACCAACATAAAAAAGTGAGGTGTTTTATGAAAGAAAAATTGCTATTTCTTTTTTCATTACTAATTATTTTAAATAAAACATCATTATCTAGTAATGATGATACAGGAGTTATATTTTTTACAAATTTTAATTATTTTAAATCAAATGAAAAAAACTTTAAAGATGTAGGAGTTGAAGATGAGGGACTATCTCTTATGATGAGTTCGTCAGATGAAAATCCAACAATCCCTCCTCTTATAAATCCAGATTCAGATAAACCTATTAAACCTGAAATACCAGTGCCACCTGATGAAAATATACCGCCTGTAAAACCTACAAATCCAGATAAACCAGAAATACCAGAAGATAAATATACAGAAATTTTCTTTGAAAATAATTGGATTTGGAATACTCATACATATGTTGATTCAGAAGATGTAATAGTTTCTTCAAGTAGTGGAATATTGACTGGTATGGGAGCTATTCAATCTGGATTTACAGCTGAGAATGTTAAAAATATTTTAGTAAATGGAGACAGCAGCGATATAAGTTATGTAGGTATGTTGTCTTTAAATGGAGCTAAAATAATAAATGGAGAAGAGGGAACTATAGTTGTAGAAGGAATTGGAAATGATGTGGGAATGGGAATTGTAGGAGAGGGAGAAGGAAGGAACTTGGGAACTATATCTGTTTCAAACTCTCAAACAGGAGTTGGAATTTATGTAACTGAGCAGGGAGTTGGAGAGAACATTGGAACAATCAATGTAGGAAATAAGCAGCTGGCTATGCTCGTAGAAAAAAATGGAAGTATATTTAACTCAGGGGTAATCTCTATAAATTCTCAAGGAATAGGTATGGTAGCAAATAATGCCAGTGAGGATTCATTTTTATTAAATGAAGAGAATGGAGTTATTAAAGGAGATGCCCAAGTAGGAATATTAATAAACGGTAACTCAAGTACTCAAAACTATGGAAAAATAGATATATCTAATGGTGTGGCAGGAATACTTGTAAACGGACAAGGAAGTAGTTATAACTTTTCGTCAATAAATTTAATAAATACAAGTTACGGGATGTTATCTCAAAATGGCGGTATTATAGTGAATGGAGGCAGTGGATATAATAGCACTATCACAACAGATAATACAGAGATTGCAAAAATGGCAGTTTTAGGTAGTGGAACAGCGTTGAATTATAATACTTTGAACTCTGAAAATGTAAAATATACAATGTATTTATCAGGAACAGGAAATATAACAAACTATGGAACAGTGTCACTAAAATTAGCAGATGAATTTGAACAATCAGTAGTTATTTATGGTGAGAATGGTGGATCTATTGTCAACTATCAAGGAGCAACGATAACGATAGATGGTGGAGTAGATAATTATGGGATTGTTATGAATAATTCAGGAAATGTAGTAAATAACGGAATTATAAATGCAGGAGCATATCAACATGGAGTTTTACTATCAGGAGACGCCACAGGGACAAATAATGGAGACATAAATATCTCTGTTTTAGGATCAGGAGTTGTTTTATATAATACAACAGCCAATAGTCTATTTAGAAACTTTGGAACAATTAAAGATGGATATCAAGGGCAAGGAGCTTATTATGGTATTGTTTCTAATGGTGCTGGAAGTATAGAGAATAATGGGATAATAAATTTAACAAATGGAACAGCAGCAATCTCTATTTCAGGAAGTGGAACAGCAACAAATACAAGTTCAGGAGAGATAGCGATAAAAAAAACAAAGTATGGAATGTATGGTAAAAATGGAGCAGCAATAATAAATGAAGGGACAATAACATACACGCCTGTTTTTGGAGTGTATTCAGGTACTAATGGTGGAATGTATGTAAATGGAAGTGGCAGTGCTTTAAATAATGGAACGATAACAATAGGTGGTTCTAATATTAATGCCATGGCATCTTCAGGAAATTTATCGTTAGTAAATGGAGGCAGCGGTACAATAAACATATTAGATGGAGCAGTAGATAACTTTGCATTTAATGTTTCAGGAGGAACAGCAACAAATAAAGGAATTGTAAATTTGGGAAACTCAGGTAGTTTAATATCTGGAGGAACTCTATTTAATTATGGAGATATTATAGCTTCTAAAGGAATAACAAATGGTCCTAATGGGAAATTAGTTATGGAAAAAGGAGGAACTACAAATACAGCACTACAAATGGCAACATTGGGTTTGAGTTATGCTCAGGCTAAATATAGTGCAGAAGATAGTTCTTTTGCACTTGTCCCACTTTCTTTTGATGCTCAAAATTTTGAATCTTACTCATATCTATATGATGTCACTTCAAGTGAAGATTCAGTATATATGAGAAGAAAAGATTTTAGAGAGATTACAGAAATAGAAGTTGGTGAATTTTTAGAAAAAATATACTATGATAGCGATAACTCATCTAAAGATAAGTTTTTTGATATATTAAGAAGTTCTAAAAATATAAATCAGTATAATTACTATTTAGATAAATTTTTTGGTAGAGATTTATATCCGGCTATTATATTTCAAACAAGAGATAGTATAATTTATACCACTGAAGATATATTAGAAAATTTAAATCAAAAGCTTAGAAATGATAGAAAAAGTAGTTATATAGTTGGATATACTTTTGAAAGATTCAGACAAAAAGGGTTTGATCGTGTAGAAGGACATGATGATAGTTTAAATGGATTTTATTTAGGTAAGCAGTTCTATTTAGATAAAAAATCAGATTATGGATTAGTCTTTAGTTATACTAGGTTAGATAGTGATTATAAATCTAATGTTGGAGAGAGAGAGGATAATTTTCTTCAAGGAACAGCATTTTTAAATTATGACTACGAAGATGTAAAAGCTATAAGCACTTTATATTTAGGTTTTTCTAAAGGTGATATAAAAAGAAAGTTTAACTTAAGTTATTTAAATTATCAAGATTTTGCTCCTATGTATGAAGAGATAAATGAGAAGTATAAAGGAAATACTAAAAACTTTTATGTTGGAACTTCAGGAAAAATATCCAAAAGATATAATGTTTCTAATTTTTTCTTAGAGCCAGAACTTGGTGCCCATGCAATGGGTATATTCCAAAATAAAATAAATGAGTCAGGTGGAGAGTATGAATTAAAGGTTGATGAATTAAATAGATTCTTTGGAAAAGTAAAAGCTCAAGTTGGGATAGGAAAAGTTTTTAATCCAAAAAGTTACATGTTAACTCTTAAATTGATGGGTGGATTAGGACAAGAGATAAATAGTTCAAATGATGATTTAAAAGTAAGTTTGAAAAATGTAGAGAATGAGAAGGTAAAAATAAAAGTAGATAGAGAAAATCAATTTTCTAAAGAAGTTGGATTAAAAGTTGATATAGAAAAAATAGATATTAGTAGTCTTGATTTATATATAGATTATAGATATATATTTGAAGATGAAAATTCGTGGAAAATTGGTGCTGGTTTAAGTTATAGATTCTAAAAAAAAGGAGCTTTACAAAGCTCCTTTTTCAAGTTGTAATTTTATTTTTCAAAAGTCATATCTAAATGAGGGATACCATCTTCATCATAAACCTCAGAAATTGGTTTAAATCCAATTTCACTATAGAAGTTTTTTAAATACTCTTGAGCACCAATAGTAATTTTTGTAGTATTGAAATTATTTAAAATATACTCAACACCTTTTGTGACAATGGTTTTAGCATATCCTTTACCTCTGGCATCTGGAGAAACTAAAACTCTTCCTAGAGAAGCATCTTCATATGAAACTCCAGGTTGTAAGGCTCTTAAGTAAGCCTTTATTTTTCCATTTTCTTTTATCATTATATGACTTGATGTTAAATCTTTTCCATCAATATCATTATAGATACAATTTTGTTCTACAACAAAAACTTCAGATCTTAACTTTAAAATTTCATAAAGTTCCTCTAGTGTTAATTCATTAAATTTTTTACATATTATCATATTAATACCTCCTAATAATGCCTTTTTTCATATTTTCCCACTCTTTTTCAATATTAATTCTCATTTTATAAAGAGTTTTAAGTGTAGTTTCAATTTCATCTTGAGTAATATTTTCAGTTATAACCTCAGTAGAATATTCCTCTTCTCTTTGGAGAAAAGGATAAAGTTCTGCTCCTTTTTCAGTACAATAAAGTTTTAACTCTTTTTTGTTATGCTCATCTTTTTCTTTTTTTACTAATCCATGTTCAACTAATTTTTTAATAGATTTAGCTGCAGTAGATCTATCAACCTTTAAGAGTGATGCAACTTTATCCTGAATTATTCCGGGATTTTCATAAATTCTTACAAGATATAGATATTGACCTTTTGAAAGATTAATCTCTTTAAATTCAATATCACTAATAGTTGCACAACATCGACTAATCATTCCTATTTCTCTTAGGATTTCTTTCATATAACTCACCTTTAAAAATATATTTAGATAAGTATATAATAAAATTGTGGAAAATTCAACAAAAATAAAAAATCATGTACTTTTTTGAAGGATTCGTGTATAAAAAAATAAATATCAATATTTTTATAGTAGTATATAATGTAAAAAATTAATTTAATTATTAAAAAAGGAGATAGAGTATGAAAAAGATAAATGGAATTTTACTAATATTTTTTATTTTAACAGGATGTGCTGCAACATCATATGAGGGACAACAAACAAGAGGAAATGGATTAGATATGAATTTAGTGGCTAATACAATATTAGCTACGGCATTATATAACGGATCAAACAACAACTCTTTTAACCATGATTTCGAACGTAATTTTAATAATAATTTTGGAAGTTCAAGCAGTAGTAGTTTTGGACATACGGGCAGTGGATTTAGTAATGAAATATATGGAAAAAATAAAACAGTTACAGAAACTCATAAAACAGGAACGTCAACATCAAATACTGTTGGAACTAGTAAAACTGAGACATATACACAACCATATGGTTCTAATGGAACTATGACAACTACAACAAGAAATTCAAATACAACGACTCACTCAAACTCAGTTGAAAGAACAATGACAAAAAGTAAATCTGTAGGATCAAGTGTTAGATATAACCCCTTTGGATTTTAAAAAAATAAAAAAATGTTGACATTTAAAAAAAATTAATATAAAATCTATAAAAATTAGAAAAAGGAGGAAGCACTCATGAACAAATTCAAAAACCTATTTACTATAATTATAATAATATGCTTTTGGGTTTGGATTTGACGAGTTGTTTCTCTGAAAATATTCAAGCCTTATTTTGTTTAAAAAATAAAGGCTTGAGCAATAGTTAGAAGTTTTAAGAGCTTAAGTCTACGGATTTAAGCTCTTTTTTTATATATTTTTTACTTGGAGGAGGTTAGTAATGAGAAGCGATGTTGTAACAAAGGGGTTAACAAGAGCACCACATAGGTCACTGTTTTATTCAATGGGGTTAACTGATAAGGAGATAGCTCTTCCTAAAATAGGAGTTGTCAACTCATATAATGAGTTAGTTCCAGGACATATTCATTTAAAAGAGCTTGTAGAAGAGGTGAAGGCTGGAATCTATATGTCTGGAGGAGTTCCTATGGAATTTAATACTATAGCTATTTGTGATGGGATAGCCATGGGACATGAGGGAATGAATAACTCTCTTCCAACAAGGGAGATTATAGCTGACTCTATTGAAGCAACAGTTTATGCCATGCCTTTTGATGCATTAGTTTTTATGCCTAGTTGTGATAAGGTTGTTCCAGGGATGCTAATGGCAGCTATGAGATTAAATCTTCCATCTATTTTTGTAAGTGGAGGTCCAATGCTAGCTGGGAAATTTCAAGGTAAAAAAATAGGGATATCAGATCTTTTTGAGTATGTTGGAAAAGTTCAGAATAAAGAGATGACACTAGAAGAGTTAAATGAAGCTGAGCATGAAGTTTGCAAAACATGTGGGTCATGTTCTGGAATGTATACTGCAAATACAATGAACTGTTTAACTGAAGCTTTAGGAATAGCACTTCCTGGAAATGGAACAATACCTAGTGTTTATTCAAAGAGAAAGAGACTAGCAAAAGAAACAGGAATGCAAATAATGGAGTTATTAAAAAGAGATATAAAAGCAAGAGATATTTTAAATAGAGATAGTCTATATAACTCTGTTGTGGTAGATATGGCTTTAGGTGGCTCAACAAATACTACGTTACATATTCCAGCAATAGCTTATGAAGGAGGAATAAGTTTAGATTTAAATGTCTTTGATGAAATATCTAAAAAGACAAAACAGATTGTAAAACTATCTCCTGCTAGTTCAATTTTTATAGAGGATTTTAATGAGGCTGGTGGAGTAAGTGCTGTATTAAATGTTTTAAAAAAATATAACCTTTTAAAATCAAATAATACAGTTTCATTAAGAAATATTTTAGAAGTTGCAGAAAATGGAAGAGTTTTAGATAAAGATGTCATTAGAGATTTTTCCAATCCATATTTTACTAGTGGAGGTATATCTATATTAAAAGGAAATTTAGCACCAAAAGGTGCTGTTGTAAAATCAGGTGCAGTACATCCAAGTATGTTAGTTCATAAGGGAACTGCTAAAGTATTTAATTGTGAAGAAAGTGCTACAGAGGCTATCTTAGGTGGGAATATTGAAAAGGGAGATGTAATTGTTATTAAGTATGAAGGACCTAAAGGAGGACCAGGAATGAGAGAGATGTTATCTCCAACAGGAGCTCTTTCTGGAATGGGACTAGATATGTATTGTGCTTTAATAACAGATGGAAGATTTTCAGGTGGTTCTAGAGGAGCAGCTATAGGCCATATATCACCAGAAGCTTTAGATGGTGGACTTATAGCTTACGTAAAGGATGGAGATTATATTGAAATAGATATACCCAATAAAAAACTAGAGCTATTAGTTTCTAATGAAGAGATAGAGGAAAGGAAAAAAAATATGTCTATTTTAGAAAAAAATGTAAAAAATAGAATGCTACAAAAATATATGAAGTTAGTTTCAGATGCATCAGAGGGAGCAGTTATGAAATAGGAGGAGAGTATGAAAAAAATAACAGGAGCTAAAATAGTTTTAGAAACATTAAAGTATTTAGGAGTTAAAGATATTTTTGGATATCCAGGTGGAGCTGTAATTCCTATTTATGATGCACTATATGATTTTAAAGGGATAAATCACTATATGACAAGACATGAACAAGGGGCGGTTCATAGTGCAGATGGTTATGCAAGAACTAAAAAGGTTCCTGGAGTTTGTTTAGCAACATCTGGTCCTGGAGCGACAAATTTAGTTACAGGAATAATGACTGCTCATATGGACTCTATACCCTTACTTGTTATAACAGGACAAGTGAGTACGTCATTTTTAGGAAAGGATTCTTTTCAAGAGAGTGATATTATTGGAATAACATCTCCGATTACTAAAAATAACTACTTAGTGAGAGATATATGTGATCTTCCAGAGATATTGAAAGAGGCTTATACACTATCAAAACATGGAAGACCAGGACCAGTTTTAGTAGATATTCCTAAAAATATTCAAGAACAAGTAGTTGATTACTCTTTATTTGAGATACTTTTAAAAAAGGATATTCAAGAGATGAGAAAATTTAAACCAACTTATACAGATAAAGAGATTGAGGAGTTTGAAAATTATTTTAATAGTTCAAAAAATCCAGTATTAGTAATAGGAGGAGGAGTTTTAAATGCTCGGTGTGTAGAAGAGGTAAGAGAGTTTATAAATAGAACTAAGATTCCTGTTGTTTCAACACTTATGGGTTTAGGAATATTTAATAAAGATGATAAAGGGTACTTAGGAATGATAGGTATGCATGGATTAATAGAAGCTAATAGAGCTGTTGATGAATGTGATCTATTGATATGTGTTGGAATGAGATTTGATGATAGGATAGTAGGGGATAAAAAAAGATTTTCACCAAACTCTAAAAAGATACATATAGAGTTAGATAAAGCGGAAATAAACAAAAATATAGTTGTAGATCTTCCAATTATAGGGAATGCTAAAGATATTTTTAATAGACTTTTAAAATTGGATTTAAAAGTTTATTATGAGAGTTGGAGAGAGAGTTTGGAAAAAGTTGATGTGTTTAAAGAAAGAGAACTAAACCAAATCACTACATTGAAAATGTTAAATGAAATTTTAGATGAAAATTACATTGTAGTAACTGATGTTGGTCAACATCAGATGTTTACAGCACAGCATTTAGATATAAAAAAACCATTTCAATTTTGCACATCTGGTGGAGCAGGAACAATGGGGTATGGATTACCTGCAGCAATTGGAGCTCAAATAGCTAACAGAGATAAAAAAGTATTAGCTATATTAGGTGATGGAGGGTTTCAAATGAATCAACAGGAGTTGATTTTATTAGCTCAATATAATCTACCTGTAAAAATACTTATTTTTAATAATGGAGCTTTGGGAATGGTAAAGCAGTGGCAAGAGTTATTTAATGAAAAAAGGTACTCTAGTGTAATTTTAGATGTTAATCCAGACTTTGTAAAATTAGGAAATGCTCATTTTATAGAGGGTGAAAAAATAGATAATGTAGATAATCTTAAAAGATTAAAGGAGATATTAGAAAATGATAAACCTTATTTAGTTGATATTCAAATGTCTTATAAACACAATGTCTATCCAATAATACCAGCTGGAAAATCTTATGAACATACAATTGGAGGTGAATAATCTATGGATGCCAAAAGAATTTTATTGGTTATGAAAAATAAACCTGGAGTTTTAAATAAAATATCTGGTTTATTTCAAAAAAGAGGTATTAATATAGAAAATATAACGGCTGGAGAGGGATATCCAGAGGATACTGTAAGAATGACAATAACTGGATTTTGGGATGAATACACATTAAATCAAGTTATTGTACAAGCTGAAAAATTATTTGATGTTGAGTTTATTAAAGCTTTTTCAAGAGAGAGTGTTTTTAGAGAGTTAGTTTTAATAAAAATAAAAGTTAATTCTAAAAATAGACAGGAGTTACTTCAAATATTAGATATATATAGAGGGTCAGTTGTAGATGTAGCACTTGAAAGTTTAATTGTTGAGATAACAGGAGATATTGGAAAAATAGATGGTTTTTTAAAGCTTATTAAAAATTTTAATGTTTTAGAGATAGCAAGAACAGGTGTATCAGCAATGAGTAGAGGATTAGAGGTTTAAAATAAAAATAGATATGAGGAGGAGTTGTTATGAGTTTATCAGGAAAAAAGGTTGTTGTATTTGGGTATGGGTCACAAGGGCATGCACATGCTTTAAATTTAAAAGATTGCGGTTATAATGTAAGTGTAGCATTAAGAGAGGATAGTCAAAGTTGGGATAGAGCTAAAGAGGATGGCTTTGAAGTTTTAAATTTGAAGGATGGAGCAAGAGTTGCAGATGTAGCTATGCTTTTAGTACCTGATGAAAACCAACCAGAATTATATAAAAATTACTTAAAGAGTGAGCTGAAAAATGGAGCGTTTTTAGGATTTGCTCATGGTTTTAATATTCATTATTCACAAATTACTCCAAGAGAGGATTTAAATGTGTTTATGGTTGCACCAAAGTCTCCAGGTCATAAAGTGAGAGAAAAATTTTTAGAAAAAGAGGGAGTACCTGCCTTAATCTCTGTTTATCAAGATCCGTCTAAAGAAACACTTCAATTGGCTAAAGATTGGGCTAAGGGAGTTTGTTTGAATTTAGGGGTTTTAGAAACTACCTTTAAAGATGAAACAGAAACAGATTTATTTGGAGAACAAGCTGTTTTATGTGGGGGATTAGTAGAATTAATGAAAGCAGGTTATGAAACACTATTAGATGCAGGCTATGATGAAAAATTAGCATATTTTGAATGTGTTCATGAGATGAAATTAATAGTAGATTTAATCTATTCAAAAGGGTTTGCAGCAATGAGAGAATCGATTTCAAATACTGCTGAATATGGAGACTATACAACTGGAAAAAAGATTGTTACAAAAGAGAGTAGAGAGAATATGAAAGAAGTTTTAGAGGATATTAGAAATGGAAGATTCGCTAAAGATTTTATTTTAGAAGGGCAAGCGGGATATCCAATTTTAAAAACTATGAGAAATAGATGTAAAGATGAAAAAATTGAAGTTGTTGGAAATGAATTAAGAGAGATGATGTTTAAAAAATAAAAAAAGACAGATCACAGACACAGTTCTGTGATTTTTATTTGCCATAACATAAAAAACCTATAATCATAAATTAAGAAAAATAAATTCAAATAAAGATAAAAAGGATTATAAAATAAATTTTTGAATATATTTACAACATAGTTAGTATAAAAAGGAGGTAGATAGTTATGAAATTTTTAAATACTGTAAATTTAAACTATATAAACAAAAGTAATAACAGTCGAAGAAAAATTTATTTTAATAGAAACAAATTAACTAATTCTTTAGAAAATTATATTATCTACCTTATATTTTTATTATCAACTATATTTTGTCTTTTTTATGGATAAAACTAATGGTTTAAAGGAGGAATAATATGGGAAGCTATAGTTATGACAACGGCAAAAACTCTGGTGAAATTGATAAAAAAACAAAAATTTTAGAAAAAGCTATACCTAAAGAAAACACCATATTTTATACAACATTTTTAATTATTTTTGTCATTTTATCAATAATTGGTTTGGACAAAATTACTTTTGAAAAAGCTACGACAAATCTTCTTGATTCTATAATTACAAACTTTGGATTTTTATATTTAATCATTGTACTTGTAATAGCATTAGTTTGTTTATTTCTATGTTGTAGTAGTTATGGAAATATAAAACTTGGAAAAGATAATTCTAAACCTGAGTACTCTAACCTTTCTTGGTTTTCTATGCTTTTTTCTGCAGGAATGGGAGTAGGATTAGTGTTCTTTGGAGTAGCTGAACCAATGACTCATTATGCTTATCCAATAGGAGGGATAGATGGCGGAACTAAAGAGGCAATAGATTTTGCTTTTAAAACATCATTTTTTCATTGGGGTATTCATCCTTGGGCAATTTATAGTTTTTTAGCATTGGCAATGGCATATTTTCAATTTAGAAAGGGAGAAAAAGGACTTATAAGTTCTCTCTTTTCACCTATTTTAAAAGGGAAATCCTATGAAAAAAAAGTGAAAACTATAATAGATATAATCGCAATTTTAGCTACAATAACTGGTGTTGCAACAACTTTAGGGTTAGGAGCCTTACAAATAAATAGTGGATTAAACTATCTTTTTAATATACCAAATAGCATATTAAGCCAAATAGTTATAATAACTATTGTAACAGTTATATTTATAGCTTCAGCTTTGGGATCTTTAGATAAAGGCATAAAAATACTTTCAAATATAAATGTATTAATATCTGTTGTATTACTATTAATGGTTATTATATTAGGACCTACTATATCGATATTTAATGTTTTTTCTGAAAATTTAGGAAACTATTTAAATAACTTTTTAAAAATTAGTTTAAAAACAAATAGTTTCGGTGATAATAAATGGATGTCAGCATGGACAATATTTTATTGGTCTAACTGGGTTGCATGGACACCTTTTGTTGGAACTTTTATTGCTAGAATATCAAAGGGAAGAACTATAAGAGAGTTTGTAATTGGAGTAGTTATAATACCATCTATTGTTTCTTTTATTTGGTTTTCAGCCTTTGGAACTTTAGGTATAACTCTTGGAAAAGAGTTTGCAACAGTGGCAGTGGAAAATACAGAAACAGCATTATTCTTAGTTTTTGGTCAATATAGATTTGGAGCCTTAATGAGTGGAATAGCAATACTGTTATTAGGATCATTTTTTATAACTTCAGCTGATTCTGCTACATATGTTTTAGGAATGATGAGTTCAGATGGAGATTTAAATCCTCCAAGTTATAAAAAGTTAATATGGGGTATTACACAATCTCTTCTGGCCATAGCTCTAATATTTGCTGGAGGATTAAATATGCTTAAAACCGCTTCAATTATAATAGCTTTTCCATTATTGATTTTATTTCCAATAATGATATTTACAATGTTTTACTCTTTAAAAAGAGACATGTATATAAAAAAACAAATTGCTTTAAGAAATGAACTTCGAAAGATGTCTTTAGAAGAGATTAATGATCTTTCAGATGCAATTAAGAGTATAAAAAAATAAAATATATCCTAAAAAAAGAGGTCTAAGTTTATTAAGACCTCTTTTTTATATAATTACTTTTTAATCTCTTTTGGAAAATTAGTGATTATTCTTGTAACACCCATATCTTTTAATATTTTAGCATCTTTAGAAGAATTAACAGTCCAAACATTAATATCTATATTTTTAGAGTTTAGGTAATTAACATCTTTTTGATTAAGAAAACTTTTGCTAGGATGATATCCATCTATGTT
Organism: Cetobacterium somerae ATCC BAA-474; assembly: GCF_000479045.1. NCBI lineage: Bacteria > Fusobacteriati > Fusobacteriota > Fusobacteriia > Fusobacteriales > Fusobacteriaceae > Cetobacterium > Cetobacterium somerae. The sequence goes on along the minus strand of NZ_KI518185.1, from coordinate 22,032 downwards.
AAAACCTAAATTTTCAATATATTTATCTAAATTAACAAGAGCACTTTCTAAAAGAATACCCACCTTAATAGAGCTATCTAACTCTTTTAAATTTTTTAAAAGATTATGGCTAAAAGATGAAACGATAATATTTTTATTCGGATATCTTTTAATTATTTCTAGAACTTTATTTTCAGTACCTCTTTCAACAGAGTGCTCCTCTTTTAATTCAATATTAATAAGTTTATCATCTGGAATAATATCTAAAGTTTCCTCTAAAGTTGGAATTTGTTCTCCTTTAAATTTATCACTAAACCAACTTCCTACATCTAATTTTTTTAGCTCTTCCAATGTATAATCTCTTAAATGTCCTTGACCGTTACTAGTTCTTTCTAAAGTCCAATCATGAAATACAACAATTTTCCCATCTTTTGTTTGTTGAACGTCAAACTCGAAACCATCACATCCATCAATTAAAGCTTTTTTAAATGCTGCAATTGTATTTTCAGGCGCAGTTCCAGATGCACCTCTATGTGCTAATATTTCCATATTTCCTCCTAGAATAAGTTTGTATAAATTCAAGGTCATTATATTTTTTTTATATTAACTTGTCAAATTAGTTTACAAGTTTTAAACAATACTTTTTCTTATATTTATAAAAGTATCGTAATATGCAACTTGACCACCAATATCAGAGGAAAGACTATTTGTTAAAAAATTTGGATTGCCCTGTTTTTTACTCCATTGCATAAAAATATAAGCTTCATCTTTTTTTAAATTTGAATCAATTTTTACTTGGGATAAAATACTTCCATTTTGAGATGAAACAATAACTATCTCCCCCTCCTGAAAGTTTTCAATATTTTTTGTTGATAGATATATACTTGATATACCATCAATATCTCCAATATGTTGGTTAAATAAAGAATCTTTACAATGAGGTGTCACAAGTCTAATTGGATACTCATCACTTCCTTTTGTTGCTTTCATAAAAATAGGCATTGGTTCAAATCCATCTGCTAAAGCTGTTTCACTATAAATTTCAATTTTTTCTGATGGTGTTTTAAACTTTTTATCTTCCCAAGCAATATATCCTTTTTCTATATTTAAATCTTGTTTTTTTAAATCCTCAACATTTATGTTTAAAGGTGCTAAAACTTTATTTAAATACTCTGTTTTAGAAACTTGTGGATAATTTTTTAAATCTAAAATTTTTGCTAACTCCTTAAAAAACTCAAACTCCTCCATTCTATAATCTAAGGGTTCAACAACCTTTTCATTATACATTAAAGATGGCATAAGCATAGATGAGTATATAATATCTTCACTTTCAAGTGTGTTTGTAACAGGAATTATAAGATCACTGTTTTTTGCAGTATCAGTTAAAAACATATCAAAACACACTTTTAAAGGTATAGACTTGTAAGCCTCTAAAGTTTTATTTAAATTTGGAAGTTGATTTAAAGGATTAGCTTTACTTATAAAAATAGCTTTAATTTCATTTTCTGCAACAAACTCACTAAATTTTGTAATTGGAAACTCGCGAGAGTTTTTAGCAAAGTTTGAACTTTTATAAGGATCTCTATCTAACACTTGAGGATAAATCTTACTAGAATAGAAAACACCAGTTCCACTTTTTCCAACATTTCCTGTTATGCTCATTAAAGCGTCAATAGCTCTTACACTATTTCCACCATTAACATATCTTTGTAATCCATATCCAATAAAAGTCATAATGTTTCCAAGAGATATATAATCTAAAAGTTTTGTTATTGTATCTTTAGTGATGCCACAATCTAACAGAAGTTCATCTAAAGTTATAGTATCAAGATACTCTTTAAAGGTTTCAAAACCAACTATATTATTTTTAGAAAAATTATAATCAACTAGGTTGTGTTCAAAAGCCATTTTACAAAGTGCTAGAGCTAAAGCTCCATCACTTCCACTTTTAACATTAATATGTAAATCACTTATTACGGAAGTTTCATTTGTTCTAAAATCAATTGTTATAATTTTAACTCCTAATTTTTTCATTTCAATTAATTTTTTATACAGATGAACTGATGTTATCGCTGGATTTCTAGACCAAAGAATTATAACTTTAGCATTTTTCATATCATCTAAATCACTTGTCTTTCTTCCTCCAAAATCGTAATCATGAGCAGCACATCCTGCAGACCAACAAGTTCCTCCGCTAGCTGTTGAAATTCCTCCTAAAAAATTAAAAAATATATCATGTATTCCTTTTAAAAGTCCTCCAGCTCCAGATTCACTATAGTGGATAATAGAGTTTGTAGAGTTACTATTTTTTATTTCACTCAATCTATTTTTTAAAATATCTAAAGCTTCTTCAAAAGAGATCTCTTTAAATCCCTCTCCTACTTTTAAAAGTGGTTTTAAAATTCTATTTTCATCATAAAGACGGTTTAAATGTTTAAGACCCTTAGAACATAAAAAACCATCTGTTAAATTATGCTCCTTATTTCCCTGAAGCTTAACCACTTTTCCATTTTCTTTATATACATCAATTTTACATACATCAAAACAATCAAGAGAACAACTATTTTTAAATATTTCCATTAAAAATCCTCCTAAAAAATAAATAAATTATATCATATTTTTAAAAAAAATGTTATGATGAAAGGATGAGAAAAAATTAAGGAGGAACACGTGAAACAACAGGAATTAACTCTACATAATGGAGACATTAAAAAATTACTTATAAAATATTCTATTCCTGCAATAATTAGTATGCTTGTAAGTGCCCTATATAATGTGGTTGATAGAATTTTTATAGGAAATATGGATGAGATTGGAGCTTTGGCTATTACTGGAGTTGGAATAACAATGCCAATAGTAACAATTGTATTAGCTTTTTCAATGTTAATAGGAATAGGAGCTACTGCAAACATTTCTATAAAACTGGGAGAACAAAAAAGAGATAGTGCTGAAAAAATAATGGGAAACATTATTACACTTTCAATAATTTTAGGAGTAATAATTACAGTTCTAGGAACAATATATAGAGATCCTATTTTAAAAGCTTTTGGAGCAAGTGAAAGTACTTTAAAATATGCAAGAGAGTATATAACTATTATTTTATACGGTACAGTTTTTAATATTATGGGATATGCATTGAACAGTACGATTAGAGCTGATGGTAATCCAAAGATATGTTCAGCAATAATGGTATTTAGCTGTTTTGTTAATATAGTTCTAGATCCAATATTTATATTTACTTTAGGTTTAGGTATAAAAGGAGCTGCGTATGCAACTGTACTTTCTCAAGTTATGACAGCACTACTTTCTTACGTATATTATATGAGTAAAAAATCTGATTTAAAAATAAAAAAAGAGAATCTAATGCTAAACCTTGATATTGTTAAACTTATATTTGCTATAGGAATATCACCATTCACAATGCAATTAGCAACAAGTATGGTACAGGTTGTAAATAATAATGCTTTGAAAACTCATGGTGGAGATTTAGCAATTGGAGCAATGGCCACAGTGAATGCAGTAGCGCTACTTTGTTTCATGCCAGTGTTTGGAATATCTCAAGGAGCCCAACCTATAATTGGATATAATTTTGGAGCTAAGCAATATGGAAGAATGGAAGAGGCTTATAAAATAGCGACATGGACTGGAGTAGTAATATTTTCTATCGCATTATTCTTAGTTGAGGTTTTCCCTGCAACAATAGTTGGATTATTTAATAAAAATCCAGATATAATGGCAATATCTATTCATGGAATGAGAATCTATTTAATGGCTATGCCCGCAATTGCTTTAGGAATGGCAGGAAGTAATTACTTCTTAGCAATAGGTGAGGGAAAAGCAGCAATGTTTTTAAGTTTACTAAGACAAGTAATCTTATTGATACCACTAATTATGATTTTCTCAAAAGCTTATGGATTAACAGGTATCTGGTTAGCTCAGCCAATATGTGATATAATTGCAGCAATAGTAACAGTTCTAATGGTAGGAAAAAATCTTAATAAATATAATGGTGGTTCACAATTCTCACTATTTAAAATTAGAGTTTATGAATAAAAAATATTAATAAAAATTTGAAGGGACCTATTTTTCTGTAAAAAGAAAAATAGGTCCTTTTTTCAAGAACCTATTTTCCACACACACACACACTTTATTATACATTATAAGGAAACAATGTACTGGTTGTAGTATATATCAGATTAATAATTTACACAAATATAATAATTATATGACATGGATATATAAAAAATAATATAGCTATTTAAAAAAGGAAAAATATTTAAATATAAGTATAATAGAGTAAATTCATTACAAAAGAGGGGATATATGAAAAGCGAAAATAGTGTTGTAAAAAAAATAATTATGGGAGTTATTTTAATTTTAATTTTAGCCATAGGATTTATAATGTTTCCTTGGAACATTTGAGGGGTGTGAAAAATTTAAAATAAACTTGTTGACAAAAACTAGAAAATATAATAAATATTAGTATGAGGTTAATTCCTCTTTATAAACTTAAAGGAGATTGAAATGGCTAACGGAAGAATGAACTTTGATCAATTTGAAGATGATGAAATGAACTACATTCCAAGAGAATTCACAAAATGTGGAACTAAGGAGGACAAAAAGAAAATTCCAAAAATGAAAAAAGAGGTAAAGGAAAAAATAAAAACTAAAGTGGTGAATGATAAGAAAAAGCTATATGAGTTTATAAATGATGAAGATTAAAAATATAGATTTTAACAGCTGGCTTAGCCAGCTTTTTATATTTAATTTTAAAATAATTGAGGAGGTTAATTATGTATAATTCAATTGAGATTTCTACAAAAAATAGTTTTCTAAGAAAAGTTTTTATGCAAATGTTCTTAGGGCTTTTAATTACAGGAGGTGTTTCTTGGTATGTTGTCCAAAGTCAACCGTTAATATCTTTTGTAGCTAACTATATGACTTTTATAATAGTAGCAGAGTTGTTATTAGTTCTTGGTATAAACTTTGGTATAAATAAGATAAGTAGTGGAACTGCAAAACTTTTATTTATAGCGTATTCAGCTATGAACGGTTTAGTTCTTTCTGTAGTTATGTTAATCTACAATCCATATTCTATTCTTTATGTTTTAGGAGTTACATCTCTTATATTTGTTGGAATGACAATTTATGGATTAAAAACAAAAGAGGATCTTTCATCATATGATGGTTTCTTTAAAGGAGGATTAATTGCTTTAGTAATTGTCTCTCTCCTAAATCTATTCTTAAAAATATCAATTCTTGGATGGTTTATATCTGTATGTGCAGTAGTACTATTTACAGCTCTAATTGCTTATGATATAAATAGAATTGTAAAAATATTCCAATCTAATGATTTAACAGAGGAAGATTATAATAAGTTTTCAACTATTGGAGCTTTAATGCTTTACTTAGACTTTGTAAACTTATTCCTAAATCTTTTAAGATTATTTGGTAAAAGAAATAACTAATAAAAAAATGGACTAAATTTAGTCCATTTTTTTAATTTTCATTCCAATTTGTTTTTGCTATTATTTCTTGAATTAACTCATGCCCCATATTTGGGTGAATAGTCTCTTCATGAGATATTGTAACAATTGACATCGCCATAGCGAACTTAACAGTCTCTTTTATAGGAAGGTCATGCATATAACCAAATCCTAATCCTGCAACAAAAGAATCTCCTGCTCCTGTAACATTTTTAACTGTAACTCCAGTAGCTTTTAATGTTCCACTCTCTACTCCGTTAGTATAGTAAATTCCATCGGCATCTAAACTTATAAATACATTTTTAATTCCTAAAGATAAAAAGTGAGTTCCTACTTTTTCTAAGTCCTCTCTAGTATTAATTTTAATACCAGATAAAACTTCAGCTTCAACTCTATTAGGCTTTATTGTATGGAAATATTTTATAAGATGTTTAACCTTTTCAGCTTTTGTTGAAGAGATTGGGTCTAAGATGAAATTTGTTTTTCCTTGAAACTTAGTTAATAGGTACTCTAAGTTCTCTGGATCATCAGCATCTAAGAATGTAAATGCAGCATTTTCTATCATAGGTGCTTTCGAGTCTATAAAATCAGTTGTCATAGCACTTATACTATCTAAGTCTGCTACTGCTGAAACCATCTCTCCGCTCTCATCTAAAATAGCCATGTACGTTGGTGTGCTTTTTCCTTCTAAAACTAAAGAATTTCTCATATCATATCCAATTTTTAAAGAGTGAGTTAACATTGAACGTCCGATCTCATCATCTCCTATGATAGATATGAACTTAGTTTTAACTCCAACTCTAGCCATATTTTCAGCTATATTTCTTGAAACTCCTCCGAAAGATATTTTTATCTTTCCTGGAATAGAATCGCAGGCTTTATATGATGAGTTGCAAAAACCAAACATATCAACAACAGAAGCTCCAAAAACTAGTATATATTTTTGTCCGCTTAGACAATCTTGCATTACAAATTCCTCCTAAATATAAAAAAAATAAATAAATATATTTTAACAGATTTTTTACAAAAGTCAAAGATTAAAATTGTACAATAAAACTTAATTTTATACTTGTTCCCTTTTTAGCGAATAAATGCTATAATAAACAATTGAATAAAGTTAAAATCGAAGGAGAATATGTGAATAATTTTAATAATTTAAATGTTAATAAAAATATAATAGAACTTTTAAGTAAGATGGGAATTAAAGAGCCAACTGATATACAAAAAGAGGGAATTCCACCAATATTAAATGGTAAAGATGTCATAGCTCAAGCAGCTACAGGAAGTGGAAAAACTTTAGCTTTTATAATACCTATTATACAAAACTTAGGTGGAAATGGGAAATTACCACAAAGTTTAATAATAACTCCAACAAGAGAGTTAGCAATCCAGATTGCAGAAGAGTGCGAAAAAATAAATTACGATAATAAAAAAATTATGCTAGCTTATGGTGGTAGAGAGATAGCTGGTCAAATAGAAACTTTAAAATCTGGAGTTGATATTGTTATTGGAACTCCTGGAAGGTTAGTTGATTTAATAGAAAGAAAAGCAATTGATCTATCTAAAATAAAAACATTAGTTTTAGATGAGGTTGATCAAATTCTTATGATGGGATTCAGAAATGAGATTGATAAAGTTATTGAAGTTTGTAGTAGAAAAAGACAAACTCTTTGTTTCTCTGCAACAATAGATTCTACAGTTAAGAAGATAGCTTATAGAATAACAAAAGAACCATTAAATATTGTTATTGAAAGTAAAGAGAATAAACTAGCAAATATAAATCAGCATATTATAAAAACATCAGATAGAAGAAAATTAGATACTCTTTGTTCTCTATTAAATGATACAAATCCATTTATGGGAATTATTTTCTGTAGAACTAAAGTTAGAGTTGATAGTTTAGAAGAGGAGTTATCATCTAGAGGATACTCTTGTCAAAAACTACATAGTGATATACCTCAAGCTAAAAGAGAGAAAATAATGAAAGCATTTAAAGATGTAGAGTTTCAATTTTTAGTTGCAACAGATGTTGCAGCAAGAGGAGTAGATATCACTGGAGTAACTCATATATTTAACTATGATATTACAGAGGATGTTGAAAGTTATATCCATAGAATTGGAAGAACTGGTAGAGCTGGAGAAAAAGGAGAATCATACCTTTTTGTTACAGATAGAAATGAAAGTATGTTAAAAGATATTGAAAATACAATTGGATTCTCTATTCCTGAAATGGAGATAGAGTTTGCTCAAGGAGTTATGTCTACATTAGAGCTACCTAAAAAGAAGTACAATAAGAAAATAAACGCAAGAACAAAAAATATAGAAGAGCAAAAAAAGCGTTACAGAAGATAAAAATGAAACTAAAAGAAGGGGGATACATAAAAAATGGAAAGAATTCAAAAACAGATGGCATTTTTATTTGAAATTGATAAAGTGAAGGATATTTTTAGACAATCACTTGTTGTAAATGGAAAAAGAGAGGAAAATGATGCAGAGCACAGTTGGCATATGGCTTTAGTTGCTTTGACAATAAAAGAGTACTTTCAAGGAGAGGTCAATTTAGAAAGATCTCTGAAAATGATTTTAATCCATGATTTAGTTGAGATATACGCTGGGGATACTCCCGCTTTTGGTGAAGTAAGACCTGATAAAGCTGACGATGAGTTAAAAGCTGCAGTTAAACTTTTCTCTCTCCTACCAGATGATCAAAAAGATGAGTTTTTAAACCTTTGGTTAGAGTTTGAAGAGTGTGAAAGTAATGAAGCTAAATTTGCAAATGTTTGTGATAGATATCAAGGATTTATGCAAAACTTAACTTCTGATGGACATACTTGGAAGAAATTTAACGCTCCTATGGAGAGAGTTTTAAAAAGAGCTGAAGTTATAAAAATCTATGTTCCTGAACTATATGAAAAAGTTATGTTACCTGAGTTTTTAAAGTATCAGGAGAGGGGAATTATAAAGTAAAAAATACATGAAGTTTATTGATTTTTCTCTTTTCATGTGATATTATTAAAAAGTATTAATTAATGAGCAAGGTAGAGTGACCGAGTGGCTAAGGAGCACGCCTGGAACGCGTGTAGAGCGTAAGCTTCGTGGGTTCGAGTCCCACCTCTATCGCCATATTTTTACATTTTTTTAAAATAAATACAAAAAAATATACATAAAGTATTGACATTTAAGGGTTTACTGAGTATAATCGGTTTAAAGATACCATAAATAAAGGGTTTTCAACTTTTTGGTTTCTTGCATACTATATTCTATAATAGTTCAAGGAGGGTAACAATGACTAAAAAAGAGTTTATCGATTTATTTGCAAAAACAGGTGAATACACTAAAAAAGATGCAGAGAAGGCAGTTAAGTTATTTTTAGATTTAGTTGAACAAAAGTTAGTTGAAGGTGAACCAGTATCATTTATAGGATGGGGAAAATTTGAAGTAGTTACTAGAGCAGCAAGACACGTAAGAAACCCACAAACAGGTAAGAAAATGAAATTAAAAGAGAAAAAAGTTGTTAAATTTAGAGTTGGAAAAACTTTAGAGGAAAAAATAGTATAATTACAAAATGCTTCGAATACAATTCTTTTGAAGAATATCATTCGGAGCTTTTTTATTTAAAAAGAGGTGTAAAGTGAAAGTCGTTATAAACAATATTAATGTTTCTATTGAAAAGAATCAAACCCTTGAACTTAAAAAAGAGATCATTAAAAGAGGAATAAAAGAAGAGAATATAGAAAAAATAGAGTATTCAAAAAGATCAATAGATAGTAGAAAAAAAACTGATATAAAATTTGTTTACAATATAGAGGTTACATTAAAAAATGATGTAGATATCTCATCTCTAACAAATGTAAATCCATTTAAAGAGAATGAGGAAGTAAACTATAAAGCAAAAGATGGAATAGAAAGAGTTGCTGTTATAGGAGCTGGACCAGCTGGACTTTTTGCTGCTCTTAGACTTTGTGAACTTGGAATAAAGCCTATAGTTTATGAACGTGGAGAAAAAGTTGACGATAGAGATAAAACTATTGATGAATTTATAAAATTTAGTATGCTTAATCCTAATTCAAATATTCAATTTGGAGAGGGTGGAGCAGGAACATATTCAGACGGAAAGTTAAACACTAGAGTAAAAAGTGGATATATGAATAAAATATTTTTAGAGTTAGTTGCTAATGGTGCCCAAGAACAAATACTTTGGGATTATAAACCACATGTAGGAACTGATGTATTAAAGGTAGTAGTAAAAAATTTAAGAGAAAAAATTATAAATTTAGGTGGAGAGTTTCATTTTAACACTTTAATAAAGGATGTTATAATTTTAGATGGAAAAGTAAAAGGTATAAAGATTCAAAATCTGAAATCACCAATCTTAGTAGAAGAGAATGTTTTATTTGATCATGTAATATTAGCTATAGGACATTCATCGAGAGATACTTATAGAATGCTTCATAAACATGGTGTTTTTATGGAAAATAAACCTTTTGCCATAGGAGCAAGAATCGAACATCCAAGAGTGGATATAGATACAATGCAGTATGGTAAGATGTGTTCTCACCCAAATTTAGAAGCTGCAACATATAGCTTAACTTATAACAATAGAGATGAAGAAAGAGGAGTATTTTCATTTTGTATGTGTCCAGGTGGTGTAATTGTAAACGCTGCTTCTCAAGAGGGAGGGACACTTGTTAATGGAATGAGTTACTCTCAAAGAGATGGTAGATTTTCTAACTCAGCACTTGTTGTAGGAGTTAAAGCTAATGAGTTTGGAGATGAACTTTTCTCAGGAATGGAATATCAAGATCAACTTGAAAAGAAAACTTATGATATAATTGGAAATTACGGAGCACTATATCAAAATACTCTTGATTTCTTGAAAGGGAAAACTACAAATAGAAAGATTGAGTCTAGTTATGAGATGGAATTGAAAAGCTATGACTTAAATAATCTTTTCCCAGAGGTAATATCTAAGAATATGAAAATGGCTATGGGGTATTGGGAAAAAACACAAAGAAACTTTATAAGTGAGCATGCAAATTTAATAGGACCAGAAACTAGAACATCTGCTCCTGTAAAAGTTACAAGAAATGAGTTTGGAGAATCAGTAAATACAAAAGGTCTTTATCCAATAGGAGAGGGAGCTGGATACGCAGGTGGAATTATAAGTGCTGCCATTGATGGTTTTAAAGTAGTGGACTTAGCCTTTGCAACACTTTAACATATTATTTAGTTGTAATCTTTACTCAAAAGGTATATAATTAAAGATAGATTATATTTTAATTTTAGAATTGGAGAATAAATAATGAAAATATCAAAAAAAGATGCATTAGAGTGGTTTAGTCATTTATCATCACTTTCTGGAGATAAAACAGAAGTATTTAAAAGATTTAGCCCAATTATAGATTCAACTGTTAGACAGATTGAGTTAGCAGTTAATAAAAGACACCAAGAGATGAAAGATGAGATTGCTGATCTGAAAAATCTTAAAGGAAGAACATTCTTCGTTGGAGATCAACAAAAATTCCCTAAAGGATGTGTTTCTTGCTTATTTGGTGACGGTCTTGGTGGAATAAGAAAAACTCACCAATGTAACTTACTATGTAAGTTCTGTTACTACCATGATAATATTGATAATCAAGAGCCAATTCCAGATGGAATGTGGGAAATTGGAGAGACACTTTATTATGAAGAGGATATAGACCTATTATTATCTATACAGAAAAAACCTAGTGGAATTGCATATGTATACTTAGAGCCGTTCTTAGATATTGAAAAATATTATGGAATTATAAAAAAGCTAAGTGAAGCTGGAATTTATCAACATATGTATACGAATGGTTCGCTATGTACAAGAGAGAACTTACAAAAACTTGGTGAAGCTGGATTAAATGAGTTAAGATTTAATTTAGGTGCTGTTAAATGTAGTGATAAAGTTATTGAAAATATGGCAATAGCTAAAGAGTACATTCCAATGGTTGGAATAGAGACTCCAATGACTCCAGAATTTTATGAAGAGTTCCAAGAAAAGAAGGAAAAGATTCTAGCAACAGGTATAGACTTTATAAACTGTGCTGAACTTCACTTTGGAGAAGACAATATAAATAACTATGTTGGAGAGAGAATGTATATGGCTAGAAGAGGATATATATCTCCACTTTGGTCAAGAGAGATTACATTTAAACTTATGAAACAAGCTTGTGATGAGAATTGGCCAGTAGTTGTTCACGATTGTTCAAACCATACAAAATACTCAAGAGAGTTAAATAAAAACTCTAAACAAGGACAACCTTTTGGAAGTACAACTTATGTTAGTGAGTTTGATAGATTCTTACCACATCTATTCTTAGCAACTTTAGAGGATGAGAGCTTTGTTTTTATTGAAGAAGCTGAGTTACCAGAAAATTTAAAATTAGAAAATTGTTTAGATGAAATAGATTTTCTTATAGTTGATGATGAAGATGAGATGTATGAGGATTTCTTTGTTGAAGAGGACGAGGAAGAAGAGGAGTAGTATATTACAGTTTCAAAATAATTTTTCAATTAGGAGGGTTATATGAGAAATAGGTTAAATACAAGTTATGGAATTTTAGGAGTATGTATTTTTCTTGGCCTTTGGATTTTAGGTTACACTTTAGGAGAGAGCTTTATAAAAGCAAAAACAATGGACAGAGTTGTAACTGTAAAAGGATTAGCTGAAAAAGAGGTTATGGCTGATGTGGTTCTATGGCCAATTGATTTCAAAGTTGCTGGAAATGAACTTTCAGAAATTTACTCTAATTTAGAAAGAGATAATGGTAGAATTATTGAATTCTTAAAAGAGAACGGAATAGAAAACACTGAGATAACTATTTCAGCACCTACTATTGAAGACAAGATGTTATATCAATATGATAATAATGTTGCTGCTTTTAGATATGTAGCAACTCAAACAGTCACTGTTTATTCAACTAAAGTGGATAAGGTATATACTTTAACGAATAAAATTGGTGAACTTGTTAAAGAAAATATAGCTCTAGGAAATTCAAATCAATATGGAACTACAACTGACTATATCTATACAAAACTTAATGATTTAAAACCTGAGATGATTGAGATGGCTACTAAAAATGCTAGAGAGGTTGCTGAAAAATTTGCAAAGGATTCAAATAGTTCTTTAGGAAAGATTAAATCTGCAAATCAAGGACAGTTTACTATAACTAACAGAGATCAACACAATCCACAGATTAAAAATGTGAGAGTTGTTAGTACAATCGAATATTACCTAGTTGATTAAAAAATATACTATATTATATAAAAAAGGAGACTTTAATAGAGTCTCCTTTTTACTTACTAATTTTATTATATAAGTTCCATTCCTTTTTTAACTTTAGTTATAGTAGCTTCATCTACAAAAACACTAGCTAAAGCAAGACCAAATTCAACAGATTTTCCAGCTCCTGGAGAAGTAATTAAGTTTCTATCAACTACAACATCTTTATGCTCATACTTTTCACTAGCCATCTCCTCTTTAACAGATGTATGACAAGTAAATTTATAATCTCCAATTAATCCATTTATTCCTAAAGTTGTTGGTCCTCCACAAATAGCTCCAACAAACTTATCGTTACTATTTAAATATTCCTTAACAATCTCAACAACTCTTGAATCGCTTCTTAAGTTAACATATCCAGGGAATCCACCAGGTATAACAACCATTACTCCCTCTCCTACATTAATATCAGAAATATTTATGTCAGCAACAACTTTTACTTTTTGAGCTGACTCAACTTCTAAAGTGTTTTCCATAGTAGATACAGTAACCACATTAAGTCCTGCTCTTCTTAAAACGTCTACTGGTGACATCGCTTCAATTAGTTCAAATCCATTAGCTAACATAACAAAAATTTTCTTGTTCATAAAACACCTCCGAAAAATAATTAACTTAATTATATCAGAAACATTAAAAAAACTCTAGGTTATATGATATAATCATAATATAAATGAAAAAAGGAATGATAACATGAAGGTAAATTATGAATTAGAAATGCAAAAAGAGCTGGATAAGATAGGTCTTAACAGTGAAAAAAAACTTTTAATACACTCATGTTGTGCACCATGTAGTTGTGCTATACTTGAGTACCTAAAAACATATTTAAATATTGATATATATTTTTATAATCCAAATATAACAGAGAAAGAGGAATACATCACTAGATTAAATGAACAATTTACATTTAATGATGCTATGGAATTTGGGATGACTATAATCGAAGGTGAATATAGTCCAGGTAAAGATTTTATAGAAAAAATTAAGGGATTTGAAAAAGAAAAAGAGGGCGGAGCTAGATGCTACAGATGTTATAAACTTAGAATGGACGCTACTGCAAAAAAAGCTAAAGAGTTGGGATACGAATATTTTTCAACTGTTTTAAGTATAAGTCCTATGAAAAATGCTCAGTGGATAAATGAGATTGGAATTGAACTTGAAGAAAAGTATGGAGTTAAGTTTTTAAGAGGAGATTTTAAAAAGAAAAGCAGATACTTAAGAAGTGTAAATCTATCTAAAGAACATGAGTTATATAGACAGGACTACTGTGGATGTATATATTCTAAACTTGAGAGAATGGAAAAAGAGAAAGAGAAGGAAAAAGAAAATGGAGAAACACAATAATAGAAGATTTTATTCTTTAAATGATTTTTTTAAAGATGAGTTTAAAGACAAGATATTTAAAGTATCTTTAGATGGTGGATTCACTTGTCCAAATAGAGATGGAAAAGTTGCTCACGGTGGATGTATATTTTGTAGTGATGCTGGAAGTGGAGAATTTGCTGGAAATAGAAGAAAAAGTATAACAGAACAAATTGATGAACAATTAGAGTTTCTAAAAGATAAAGTTAAAGATAAGAAAGTGATAGCTTATTTTCAAAACTTTACAAATACATATGGTGATGTAGATTATTTAAGAGAGATTTATTATGAAGCTTTAAATCACCCAAAAGTTTTAGGATTAGCAATAGGAACTAGACCTGATTGTATAGAGGATGATACTTTAGAACTTTTAAAAGAGATAAATGAAAAACATTTCTTTTGGATAGAACTAGGTCTTCAAACAATTGATGATAAAGTTGCAAAAATAATAAATAGAGGTTATCCTCTTTCTACATATCTTGAAACATCTAAAAAACTAAAAGAAAGTGGGATAAAATTTGTTACACATATGATTGTGGGATTACCTACAGAGGAGAGGGAAGATATTTTAAATACAGCTAGGTGCATCGTTCAATCTGGTGCTTGGGGAATAAAAATTCACTCTCTTCATATTATAAAAGGAACTCCTTTAGAAAGGTTATATAATGATACAAACTTTAAAGTTTTCACTTTAGATGAGTATGTGGATATTGTAGTTACTATATTAAAACTTCTACCTGATAAAATGGTTGTTCATAGAGTAACAGGTGATGGAAAAAAAGATGAGGTTGTTGAACCTAAATGGAGTTTGAATAAAAGGAAAGTTTTAAACGAAATTGAAAAAGAACTTAAAAAGAGAGAGAATATATAACGGAGGTTTTAAATTATGGGTGGAACGCTTATAAAGTTAAAAGAGTTTCAAGAAAGCTTTACTAAAAATGAGAAAAAGATATCTCACTATCTATTAGAGAATATGGATGAGATAAAAACATTAAATACATATGACTTAGCTGTTAAGTGTGATGTGAGTCAAGCTTCAGTAGTTAGATTTGCTAAAAAACTTGGATTTAAAGGATTTCCAGAGTTTAAAATAGCATTAGCTGGAGATTTGGCTATGAAGAATAATGAAAAAGAGATTCAAATAATCTATGATGAGATTAGTGTTGATGACAGTACAGAAATATTAGCTAAAAAAGTTGTTTATGAAAACATTAAAAGTGTAGAGGATACATATAAAGTTTTAAACTTCCAAGAGATAGAAAAAGCTGTTGAAGCTATAGAAAATGCAAATAGAATATTTCTTTTAGGAGCTGGATTTTCTGGAATAATTGCAAGAGACTTTCAATATAAACTATGGGAGCTAGGTAAAAATGTTATATTTGAAACTGATCAACATATACAGTTAACAAATGCTTCTACAGCTCAAGAGGGAGACTTAGTATTTGTAATATCTTATAGTGGTCAAACTTTAGATATATATCAAAGTATTTTAGAGTTTAAAGAAAAAGGTGTAAAAGTAATTACATTAACTAAAGTAGCAACAAATCCTATAAAGGATATTGGGGATATATCTTTAAGTACTATAGTTGAAAAAAGTAATTTAAGATCGACTTCTCTTTCATCTAGAATGGCACAATTAACTGTTATTGATATCCTTTATGTTAAGTTAATTCAAAGGGATAGAGAAAAAGCAAACAGATTAATTGGAGATGCTGTAGAAAGTGTAAAAAAATTCAAAATGTAAATATAATTCATTTTTATAAAACATTTTAGAAAAAAAGTTTCTAAAAAGGTTGACTTTTCCAAAAATAAATGGTAACTTTAATGTAGAATATGTAAACAATTCAAGGGAGTGATTTAGAATGAGAGTAATTATAACTGAGAAAAATATTGGGGACTGGGCAGCAGTTTATGTTGCAAAGAAAATATTAGATGCAAAGCCAACTGCAGAGAAGCCATTTGTATTAGGTTTACCAACTGGGGGAACACCTTTAGCTATGTACAAAAGATTAATTCAATTTTACCAAGATGGAATTATATCTTTTGAAAATGTAGTAACATTTAATATGGATGAATATGTTGGGTTATCTCCAGCTAATGATCAAAGTTACCACTACTATATGTATGAAAACTTCTTTAAACATATAGATGCAAAAGAGGAAAACATCAACATATTAAATGGATTAGCAACTGATTACAAAAAAGAGTGTGAAGATTACGAAGCAAAAATAAAAGCTATTGGAGGAATCGATTTATTCTTAGGAGGAATTGGACCTGATGGACATATTGCTTTCAACGAGCCAGGATCATCTTTAAGTTCAAGAACTAGAGATAAAGAGTTAACTATGGATACAATAATTGCAAATGCTAGATTCTTCGGTGGAGATATAGATAGAGTACCTAAGTTATCTTTAACTGTTGGAGTTGGAACTATTCTTGATGCAAAAGAAGTTTTAATAATGGTTAATGGACATAACAAAGCAAGAGCATTACACCATGCAGTTGAGCAAGGTGTAAATCATATGTGGACTATCAGTGCACTTCAATTACATCCAAAAGGAATTATTGTTTCTGATGAAGCTGCTTGTACAGAGTTAAAAGTTGGAACTTATAGATACTTTAAAGATATTGAAAAAAGTAATTTAGATACAGATTTATTAATAGAAGAGTTATACAAAAGTTGTGGAAAATAGGGAGATGAACTAATAATGAAGGCTATTGTAAATGGAGAGTTATTTATAGGAAATAAATTTTATACTGGTAAAGTTTTAATTATAGATGGAGAGAGAATAGTTGATATTATACCTCAAGAGGAGTTAACAACTACTTATGGAAATATTGAAACTATAGATGCTGAAAATGCATATGTAACTCCTGGATTTATAGATTTACAATTAAATGGTTGTGGAGGAGTTTTATTTAATGATGATATATCATTAGAGACTTTAGATACAATGCATAAAACTAATTTAAAATATGGATGTACTTCTTTTACTCCAACACTTATTACAACTGGAGATGAAAATATTGAAAAAGCTCTTGAGTTAGTTAAAGGTATTGAGAATAAAGGTAAGTATGGAGTTGTTGGACTACATATAGAAGGACCATATATCTCTTTACAAAAAAAGGGAATTCATAATCCTAAATTTATAAGAAAAGCTGATGAAGCTATGATAGATAAAATGGTAGAAGCTGGAAAAGAAAATGTAAGAATAGTTACATTAGCTCCAGAAAATACAGATAAAAAAATAATTTCGAAACTAAACGCAGCTGGAATACATGTGGCAGTAGGTCATTCTAACGCTACTTATGAGCAAGTGAAAGAAAAAGAAGGTTTCGGAATAACTCTTGCAACTCACCTATACAATGGAATGTCATCTTTCAACCACAGAGAACCTGGAGTTGTTGGTGCTGTATTTGATAGTGATATTAAAGCTGGAGTAATTGCTGATGGATTCCACTGTCACTACTCTGCTATAAAATCAGCTATTAAAGTTATGGGAGAAAGATTATATTTAGTTACTGATGCTGTTTCTCCTGTTGGAACAGATATGGAATACTTCTACTTTGAAGGAAACAAAGTTTTCTATAAAGATGGAAAGTGTTTTGGAGAGGATGGAACTTTAGGTGGTTCTGCACTAACTATGGATGCTGGAGTTAGAAACTTAGTTAAATATTGTGATATAACTTTAGAAGAAGCTGTAAGAATGGCAACTTTATATCCTGCAAAAGCTGTAAATATTGATAATGAGTATGGAAAGCTACAACCTGGATGTTTTGCTGATATCGTATTTTTAGATAAACATTTAAGACTTAAAAAGGTTATTGCAAAGGGAGAGTTAGTATAGTTTGACAAGGGGTAGATTATTCTACCCCTGTTTTTATATAAATTATAAAAAAGAAAAAATAATTTTTTATCGAATAAACTTATACATATATAGAGTTATACTCAAATGACTCTTTTTAAGGAGGGTAAAAAATTATGAAAAGAAAATGGATCTTAAAAGGTGTTTTTTTAGGAAGTGTGTTTTTTATATCTATACTACTTATAAAACCAATTGGAATTTCAACACAATTTAGTGTCGCATCTGGAATGATTCAAACAGTTTTTCAAGATGATATAATTTTCAGAGAAGGAACTGAATTTTATAGTTTAATCGATTATTATAATCAAGATGGTATTGCTAAAAGTATAGTGACTCCGTATAACTATGGAATTATATTTGTTGTTGGTGTTTTTTTAGGAGGTATGTTAGGTAGAATATTTTTTAGAAAAAAAGAGGAGTTTATAGAAAAGGAAAGCTTGTTAGAAAAAGATAGAATCTCTAGAGTAAAACTTTTTCTAGGTGGAGTACTTTTACTTTTTGGAGCTAGAATGGCTGGTGGATGTACAAGTGGACATATGATGAGTGGAATAATGCAACTATCTGTAAGTAGCATTATTTTTACAATAGTTTTATTTCCAATAGCTGTAATCATTGCCAAAAGGATAGGTGAATAATATGAGAAATCTATTTTTTGATAATGTACCACTTTTAGGATTAATACTAGGTTTACTTTTTGGATTAGCACTATATTATGCTGGAGCAACAAATAGAGTTGTTATATCTAAAATGTTAAAACTTCAAGATTTAACTCTTATGAAAATAATAGTTTTTGCCATAGGATTTAGTATGTCTCTTCTATATCTAAGTGTAGCTTTAAATATAATTCCTTTAGATCATTTTAGTATTAAACCTATGAATTTTGGAGTTATACTAGGAAGCGCAATTTTAGCTTTAGGTTTTGGAATGATTGGACTTTGTCCTGGAACTGCAGTTGCAAGTTTTGGAGCTGGATATTTAAAAAGTATATATGTTATTTTAGGGGGATTGATTGGAGCTTTTCTTTTCACACTTGCCTATCCCGTATTAAATAGTATCGGACTTTTTAAAAATGTTATTGGTGGTAAAACTACTTTACTTTTTTTATCTGAAAAGTATAATTTTCTTTTTCATGGAACGCCTTGGATAGGGGTATTTATAGGAATTGTTTTAATTGCGATATCACTAGCTATTCCCTATTCTTTATCTAGAGATGAGAAGAAATAAAATAAAGGTATAGAGTTTAAAACTCTATACCTTTTATAATTTTAGGAAGTATATTGATTATATCAGTTGGAGTTGTGCAGTAGTAACTTTCTGAAAAATGTTCTCCACTCTTTCCATGTATATATGTTCCTAATAAAGTTGCATCTAAAGGTGAATATTTCTGACTTATAAAAGATCCAATTATTCCACTTAAAACATCACCCATTCCTCCTGTTGCCATAACACTATTTCCTGTTGTATTTATAAAGATATTTTCTCCATTAGTAATTAAAGTTTTGTGGTCTTTTAAAAGTAGTATACAACTATACTTTTGGGCAAACTCTTTTGCAATAGCTACTCTATTTACTTTTATATATTCTATGTCTAAATTTGTAAGTCTTGAAAACTCCCCATAGTGAGGTGTTAAAATTGTAGGATAAGTTCTATTTTTTAAAAAATCTAGATTACTATTTTTAGCTAACATAGTTAATCCATCTGCATCAATAACTATAGGTTTTGGAAAATTCGAAAGCAGCTCTTTTAAAAGGTGCTCATTTTTTTGATTTATTCCAAATCCACTTCCAAAAACTATACATGAGAATTTTTCTAAATTATCTAATATATTGATCTCATCTAAATTAAGCAACATAACTTCGTTTAGTTTTATAGAAAAAATATCAAAAGTTTCACGATAAGTTCCTAAAGTTGTAAGTCCCGAACCTGATTTTACAGCACCCATACTTGCAAAAAATCCAGCTCCGACCATTCCTGAACTTCCGCATAAAATCAGAGTATGGCCAAAATTACCTTTATATGATTCTAACTCTCTAGGTCTATAGATCTCTTTTACATAATCTAAATCTATAAAATTCATAGAAAACCTCCTTAAATTATTTGAAATAATAATTATCTTTTATTTGTTAAAAATAAACTACATATAATGTTAATTATATGTAGTTTTGTTTCGAAAATAACTGTTATTTTCATTAAAATTAGTTGTATAACCAAATAATATAGCTTTTAAATCGTATTTAAAAGTCTTCATCAATAGATTGCACAGGTATTTTATCAAGGACCTTCTTTTCGATTAATGATTTTGCATTTATATAAACTTCAGTAACTTTTGTATCTGAGTGACCTAAAAAGTCTCTAATCTCTATTAAATCTGCTCCATTTAATGAAAGTTCAGTCGCAATGGCGTGACGAATATTATGTGGACTAATATCTTTATTTATAACTTGCCCCATTTCTTGAACAACATTGTATAGAGCTCTATAAGATAAAGGTCTATTTTTTTCAAAGGAACTACAGAAAAGATATCTCTCTTCTAACTCCTCCTCGTCCATTCCGTACACATTAATTATATAATTTTTATAGTCTGCAATTTTGTTTATTAGAAAATTATGTAGTGGTTTATATTGTTCTCTTCCACTTTTCGTTTTTTCTAATTTTACAAAATACTCTCCATTTCTTTTTAGTATATGTTTAAACTGTAAAGACAGAAGTTCTTGACTTCTCATTCCTGTATAAAAAAGTGTGTGTAAAATAAGAGTGTTTCTATACTCCTTTTCTCCACTAACTTTATAATTTTTCAAAATCTCTTTTATATCATCAAAGGATACTTTTAATATATTATCTAAATTTCTTGCTGTTTTAAAAAGTCCAATATATTTAAACGGATTATCATACCCGTTTTTTTCCAATTCTTTATAAAGAGATTTTAAAGATGATATAACTTTATTTACAGATGTTTTTTTCATCTCTCTCTCATTTAAAAGATGAGACAAATAATCTTCTATATCACTTTTTTCTATTCCAGTCATAAGTTCAATTATCTCGTCCCCTTCTATTGGAGAATCACCATCATAAACATAAGTTAAAAAATCCTTTAGATAGAAAAAATAATCTTTCATTGTTTTTGGAGATTTGTATATTTCAAATATACTCTTTTTCTCCTCTTTACTTTTTTTCTTTCTACGTTGGGTACTTATTTCATGTTTTTCTTTAATAACTATCTCGTTCAATGTTCCTCCTAAAAAAGTCCTATCATTTTTTTTATGGAAATTTATAGAAAACTATATAACATCATCTCTTTCAATCTCTCTAACTTCACATGGAACCATATCCTCTAAAGTTAATTTTCCAAAAGTCTCTCTTTTTAAATATGTAACTTCATTTCCAACAGCTTTTAACATTTTTTTCACCTGATGGAACTTACCCTCTTTTATATTCAAAAGTATTTCTTTAGAATTTACAATTTCAGCTTTTGCAGGTTGAGTTATATATCCACCAATATCTACTCCAGCTTCAAGTTTTTCAATCTCTCCCTCTCCAATATCATCTCTTAAAGAAACACGGTATATTTTATCCACATGTTTTTTAGGAGATGTTAATTCATGGGCTAACTTACCATCATTTGTAAAGAAAAGTAATCCTTCAGTATCTTTATCTAATCTTCCAACTGGAAATAGATCTTTTTTATTTACCCATTCAGGTAGTAGCTCCATTACAGTTTTTTCTTTTTTATCTTCAGTAGCAGTGATATATCCATCTATTTTATATAGCTTATAATATCTAAACTCTTTATATATAACTCTTCTACCCTTATACTCTACCACTGTATTTTTCTCATCTATGTTTTTGTTGTTATCTTTACAGATACATCCATCTATAGTTATTTCAGCAGAAGATATCAGTTTCTTTACCTCACTTCTACTTCCAATTCCACATTCTACTAAAAATTTATCTAATCTCAATTTTAATCCTCCTAAATAGTAATAATATAATTATAATTCTTATATTTTATAAAATCAAGCTTTATAATTTTTAA